>NZ_JBYTBG010000039.1:0-46830 GCF_058788915.1 Brevibacillus sp. FW301-21C12A | reverse complement strand
AACGCTTAGTCATTCAAGAATCCCACCCGTACACCGCAAGGTGGAAGGCTTGCGGCTTTAGCCGTGGGAGTCTCAACTGTAAAATACACACTTTAAAAGACGAGTCAGCTTGTAGGCTGGCACCGCTTCTGGTACGATACTTGAAGTGCTGCTCCTATGATGTTGGAGGTTTTATGAAACATAACAAAAGTATTTTGAAAAAAACAACTGTCGTCGACTTCAAGCAAGATGCCGCTTTTTTTGTCGACCGGGGAATGCGCTTTTTGAACCGGTACGACTATGAAAAAGCACTGCGGTCGTTTCGGCGCGCCGTTGAGATGGAGCCTGCCAATGTGGAATGCCATTGCCACCTGGCCAGTGCCCTCGCCGAAACCGGACAGTTTGAAGCATCGAATGAAGTCCTGTACGAGATTATAGAAAAATGGGACCCGTCCATGGTAGAAGTGTACTTCTACATGGCGAACAACTACGCCAATCTGGAAGACTACCAGATGGCAGAAGAAATGGCCGTCCGTTATCTGCAAGAGGCGGGCAACGGGCATTACCGCGAGGAAGCGGAAGAACTGCTCGATTACATTTACTTCGAGCTGGACTTGCCGCCGCGCCACTTCCAGCCGAGTGAAAACGAGGATGTGTACAGCAAGCATGAGCGTGCACGCCGCAGTCTGGAGGAAGGCCGCTTCCTGGAGGCGCTGGATATATTGAAAGAAATCGTGGAAGCCGACCCCGACTTTTTGCCGGCCTGGAACAACTTGTCGCTCGCCTATTACTATGTGGGCGATTTCCAAAAAGCGATGGAGACGATCGACAAGACGCTGGAGAAGGAGCACGGCAACTTGCATGCGCTGTGCAACCTCGCCGTTTTGCTCTCCCATCACAACCATACAGTAGAACTGCTGGCGTTGATGGACATGCTAAAAAAGGTCGTTCCGTTTCACCCGGAAAACACGTACAAGCTGGCAACGACCATGGGAGTGCTTGGACAGCATGACGAGGCGTACTTCCACTACCAGCGGATGCTGCGGGCGGGCCGTCCGCACGAAGCCTGCACCTACCACTATGCGGCGATCTCCGCGTACTTGAGCGGGCGAAAAGACCAGGCTTTGCGCTGGTGGCAAAAAGCCAAGCAGATGGACCCGGAATCCGGAATTGCCGACCAGTACATCCAGATGGTAAAAAACGAGCAAGAAGGGGAAACTATAAAGCCGATTCCGTACCAGTACAACCCGCCGCAACGCGACGTGTCCTGGGAAAAGGCGCCGTTTACCGGAGTAGAGGACTTCAAAAACGATCCGATGATTCGCGCATCGCTTTTGTGGGCCTTGCAGCATGGACGCGACGAAGTCAAATTTGCCGTTCTGCAAACGTTGTCGTTGATTGGCGATGATGAGGCTGAGCACGCTGTTCGCCAATTTTACTACCAGACCGACAATCCCCAACTGCAAAAGCTGGCTCTGCTGGCGCTGGCAGACATGGGAGCGGCCATGCCCGAGGATGCGCCCAAATCGGCTGTAAAAGGGCACCAAAGCAGTGCCGTTCAGGCTGAGATGAGCGTAGAAGAAGGGATTCACCGCTACCTGCTCGCAGAAGGACAGCAAGAGGCCGGAGAATGGTGCCTGCGCGTCTGGGAAAAGCATCAGAAATACGCACAAAGCCAAGTACAAGTGCGGAAAGCAGTTGCATGGATCGCTGCATTAGAATATGTATACGGAACAATAGGGAACAACAAAAAATCGCAAGCGTATCTGGCCGAGAAATACGGGATCTCCACGGCAACCGTAGCAAAATGCGTCAAAGTATTGTCGACACTTGATTTTAAATAGATTATTACATTATAATAATTTTAAATAAAAGAAGCGTGTCAGACGAGGAGGCAACAGATATGAGCGAGCAAAAAGTTTATGACGTTATCATCGCCGGAGCCGGCCCTGCTGGTATGACGGCTGCTGTATATACTTCCCGCGCCAACATGAGCACTCTGATGCTGGAGAGAGGTATTCCTGGCGGCCAGATGGCCAATACGGAGGAAATCGAAAACTATCCAGGCTTCACTTCCATTCTCGGTCCTGACCTCTCCACCAAAATGTTCGAGCATGCGCAGCAGTTCGGTGCAGAGTACGCCTACGGCGAGATCAAGGAAATTCGCGATGAAGAACCGTACAAACGCGTAATCACTGGGGACAAGGAATACTTGGCCAAAGCGGTAATCGTTGCAACAGGTGCCGAGCATCGCTTGCTCGGAGTGCCAGGGGAAAAAGAGCTGTCCGGCCGCGGCGTTTCCTACTGCGCTGTGTGCGATGGCGCTTTCTTCCGCAACAAAGAGCTGGTTGTCGTAGGCGGCGGCGACTCCGCGGTAGAGGAAGCCGTTTTCCTTACCCGCTTCGCTTCCAAAGTGACGATCGTCCACCGTCGCGATCAGTTCCGCGCGCAAAAAATCTTGCAAAAACGCGCTTTTGAAAACGAAAAGATCGAAGTGATCTGGGATTCCGCTGTAAAAGAAATTCGCGGAGAAGGCAAAGTGCAGTCCGTCCTCCTGGAAAACACCAAGACTGGCGAGCAGCGAGAGTTTGCGACAGACGGCGTGTTCATCTACGTAGGTATGGACCCGTTGACCGAAAGCGTGCGTTCGTTGGGCATTACCAATGACGCAGGGTACATCCTCACCGACGAAAAAATGCACACCAAAGTAAAAGGCGTGTTCGCAGCCGGTGACGTTCGGGAAAAAATGCTGCGCCAGGTCGTGACAGCAACCGGAGACGGTTCCATTGCGGCCCAATCGGCTCAACACTACGTGGAAGAGCTGAACGAAAAGCTAAAGGAACAAAATGTCACAATCTCTTAACGTGCTTGTAACATGAGTGAAATAATTCAAGGGTAAGATAAAGACAATGAATTGACCCCCTTATCTATATAAACATTGTTGCGTGGCTGGCATTTCAGTCGCGCATCTTTTTTTGTCCAAAAACAGCTTGTTCGCGAGCGGAAACGAAAGCTGGGAAAAGTGGGGAAGCGCCCAAAAAGGTGCGAATAGGGGCGCGAGTATGGTATGCTATTGTCAGAATCGTAGGAGGCGAGTTGCGTGACGGAATTGGGAAACGACAAGGCCATTAATCTCCTGATTATTACCGGAATGTCAGGTGCGGGAAAAACAGTTGCTGTACAAAGCTTGGAGGACCTGGGTTATTTTTGCGTTGACAACCTGCCCCCAGTACTGATTCCCAAATTTGCCGAGTTGGTCAAACAGTCTGGCGGGAGTATTGAGCGTGTCGCTTTGGTGATCGACTTGCGTGGACGGGAGTTTTTCGAAAGTCTCTCCGTGACGATCGAGAGCCTGGATCAGATGGAGGGGTTGTCGTATCACATCCTCTACCTCGATGCGAACGACCAAACGCTGGTTTCCCGTTACAAGGAAACTCGTCGCAGACATCCGCTTTCACCGAACGGTTCCCCTCTGGAAGGAATTCATGCTGAGCGCCGTCTGTTGCAGGAAATGAAGGGCTGGGCGCATCAGATTATCGATACGAGTCAAATGAAGCCAGCGCAGCTTCGGGAAAAAATCATCAACCAATACGCACAACAAGGATCACCCCTTACGATCAATGTATTGTCGTTTGGCTTTAAATACGGTACGCCGATTGACGCGGACTTGATGTTTGATGTCCGGTTTTTGCCGAATCCGCATTATGTAGACGAGTTGCGGCCCAAGACCGGATGCGATCCAGAGGTGGCTGATTACGTGATGAAGCACAAGGAAACCAAAGAGTTCATCGAGAAGCTGACGGACTTTTTGGCGTACACCTTGCCTCATTACCAGCGCGAAGGCAAAAGCCAGCTTGTGATCGGAATCGGCTGTACGGGCGGAAAACACCGCTCGGTCGCGATTGCAGAGCATCTGGGCCAGACCTTCGGAAAAGATTTTACTATCCGCGTCAGTCATCGAGACATGGAAAAGAACAAGTGAGCATAGGATGGCAGGAAGAAAAACGTTAGGTCATCCGCAAGAGAACGCCACCTGTTTATTTGTATCAGAAATAATGAGGTGACATATGCCTACTAAGGGAATGGGGAGGCTGCAGTCAAGGCCATTACGAATTGTCGTCATTGGCGGAGGAACGGGTCTGTCCGTCCTTTTGCGCGGTTTGAAGCATGAGCCGGTGCATATTACAGCGATTGTAACCGTAGCAGACGATGGGGGAAGCTCGGGACGTCTGCGCGAGGAAATGGATATGCTGCCGCCCGGAGATATTCGCAATGTGCTGACTGCTTTGGCCGATACGGAGCCGTTGATGGAAAAAGTCATGCAGTACCGTTTTTCCTCAGGCACGGGATTAGCAGGGCATAATTTGGGAAATCTATTACTTGCCGCAATGAACGAAATCACGGGAGATTTTGTCACCGCAGTCAAAACATTGAGCGGAGTTTTGGCGGTGCGTGGAGATGTGCTGCCTGCGTCCACGCAATCCATTCGTCTGAAAGCCGAAATGACGGATGGCTCAATCGTGATCGGAGAATCCCAAATACCGCTGACAGGCAAGGAAATCAGACGGGTTTTCCTTGATCCGGCAGACGCTGTGCCGCTGAGCGAGGCGCTTTTGGCCATTGCTGAGGCGGATGCCATTTTGATTGGACCGGGCAGTTTGTACACGAGCATACTGCCCAATTTGCTGGTGCGCGGTCTGTTTGCTGCGATCAAGCGCTCAACGGCCCCGAAGATTTATATTTGCAACGTAATGACACAGCCAGGAGAGACGGACGGTTTCACCGCCTCGAAGCATGTGCAGGTCATGTACGATCATGTAAAAGAATCATTTCTGGATACGATCATTGTCAATTCAGCCGAGCTGCCGAACCACGTGTTGGAAAAATACGCGGAGAAAGGAGCGGCTCCTGTCCCCTGTGACCTGAAAAAGCTGCGTCAGCTCGGCTTGCATATTGTCGCAAAGCCGTTGGTTACATTTGAGGATGGTTACCTGCGTCACGATGCGCATGCCGTGAGCAAGCAAGTCGTTTCACTCGTCAAGCGCAGACGGAGGGTGCTGAAGATAGAGAAGGAGTAGTGAGGTTCGATGTCATTCGCCGCGCATACCAAAAAAGAACTGACCATGATGGAGGGCGCCGACTGCTGTAGCAAGGCCGAATTGTCTGCCTTGATCCGTATGAACGGGAGCTTGCAGTTCGGAGCAGGACGCCTGGTGCTGGATGTGACGACGGAAAATGCGGCGATTGCCAGAAGGATTTACACCTTGATTAAAAAGCTGTTTCAGACGCACTGCGAGCTGCTCGTTCGCAAAAAGATGCGGCTGAAAAAGAACAACGTCTACATCGTGCGAATACCTAACCAGGCCAATGAAATTTTGCAAGACCTGGCGATCATGGACAGCAGCCTGTCGTTCGTACCCGGGATCGCTCCCGAGATTGTGAAAAAGTCGTGCTGCCGGGCTGCCTACCTGCGCGGTGCTTTTCTGGCAGGCGGTTCGGTCAACCATCCGGAGGCATCCAGCTATCATCTGGAGATATTCACCTCCTATCAGGATTTTTGCGAAGCATTGACCAAGATCGCCAATCGGTATAAACTAAATGCCAAGTGCATCGAGCGGAAAAAGGGGTACGTCCTCTACATTAAAGAAGGCGAGAAAATCACGGAGTTTTTGAGCCTGATCGGAGCACACCAGGCTCTGTTGTATTTTGAGGACGTCCGGATCGTAAAGGACATGCGCAACTCTGTGAACCGTTTGCACAATTGCGAGATTGCCAACATCAACAAAACGGTAAACGCTGCCACAAGACAAATGGAAAACATTCAGCTCATCGACCAGGAAATCGGGCTGGAGAACTTGCCCAGACGTCTGCGTGAGGTAGCCGAACTTCGTGTGGCACACCCCGACATCAATTTGAAAGAACTGGGGGAAATGGTCCCAAGCGGAGTTGTCAGCAAATCGGGAATTAATCACCGCTTGCGAAAAATTAACGAAATCGCTGACAAAATACGTGAAAAACAAAATCTTTCGTTGTAGATGCATGATATACTAAAGGATAATAGTCTACAAGGTTAGGAGGTCCATTCATGGTTCAACAGCAGGTTGTGGTTCAGTTGAAGACCGGTTTGCAGGCTCGTCCGGCTGCCTTTTTCGTACAAGAGGCCAACCGTTTTGTATCGGAAGTATTCGTAGAAAAAGGCAACAAAAAGGTCAACGCGAAAAGCATCATGGGTATCATGAGCCTCGCCATCAGCTCGGGAACGGAGATTACCATCTTGGCAGAAGGGCCGGATGCCTCCCAGGCAGTTTCGAGCCTTTCCAATCTGGTAAGCAAAGAAGAGTAGAAAACGATGGACGAAAGACACTGTCCCTTAATCGGGGGTGTCTTTTTTTGCGTCCATGCATCATTTTGCGTGGCGCAGGGTATTGCTAAACAATGTAGAGCGCAATAAAGGAGGAATGACTCATGAGCAATCGTGACACGTGTCGGGATAGCTGCAACGAAGGTCGGGATGCATACGACATGGACATCGACCGGATGATAAATGAAGGACTTGGCGGCGGAATCGTTTCCGATCAGAACGGCTTGATCGAGGAAACGAGCGTGGATACGATGACAGGGGCAAGCTCCGCGCAGCAAGCCTTAGACGACGAGCGATAAGAGGGAAGAACCTATGGATCTGACAAGAGCGCAGGCTATTCTTTATTCTCCTGAAAAAATCAAGGTAGAATACCAAGGCGAGTCGGTGTGGATCGATGCAGTCGACGAGAAGACGTCTACCGCGCGCATTCATCAGGAAAGAAACCCCGGCAACAGCTTGACTGTGTACGTCAGTCAGTTGGAAGAAGTCTAAGTCTACCCTCGCAAACGAAACAAAAGCGTAGCTGGCAAGCCGAGCGCGGGACGTCCTGGCGTTTTCACGGCTGCTTTGCCAGCGAATGATAAGGGCGTGCCGACAGGGGACCACCGAGGCACATACAGCGCCCTATAAAAAAACACTCGTGCCAACAATTCGATGGGCACGAGTGTTTTTTGACGCAGACGTTACTTTTTCGAAGAAGGCTCGGAAGTAATGACTTTGTCGATCAATCCGTACTCTACTGCTTCTTGGGCAGAGAGGAAGTTGTCGCGATCCGTATCCTTCTGGATGCGCTCCAGCGGCTGTCCTGTACGCTCAGCCAGGATGGTGTTCAGGTGGTCGCGCATTTTCAAAATGCGTTTCGCCGCGATTTCGATATCGCTTGCCTGACCTTGTGCACCGCCCAATGGCTGGTGAATCATCACTTCGCTGTTTGGCAGCGCATAGCGTTTGCCTTTTGTTCCGGCAGCGAGCAGGAAAGCGCCCATCGAAGCGGCCATTCCGATACAAATGGTGGAGACGTCTGGCTTGATGAAGTGCATCGTATCGTAAATCGCCATTCCGGCAGTGATGGAACCGCCAGGACTGTTTATGTACAGATGAATGTCTTTCTCCGGATCTTCCGCCTGAAGGAACAACAGTTGGGCCACCACAATGTTGGCTACCGTGTCATTGATGGGGGTTCCCAGAAAGATGATGCGGTCTTTGAGCAGGCGCGAATAAATATCGTAAGCACGTTCACCGCGGTTGGTCTGTTCAATGACAGTTGGAATCAAATTCATGTGCATCTCGTCTTCCTCCTCTCTTTGTAAGATTATCATACACAAAAGGTCAATGAAGGTCAAACACATAAGTGCACGCCCTCACTACCATGTTTGCCATTTTGCCTCTCCCTAAACCTATGGCAAAAGGAAAGCATTCATTCTTCTTCCGCGTCGTCTGCTTCCGTCAGGTCGACAGCCAGCTTGAGCGTCGCCTTCATCTTTTTCCCCTTGATGATCGTATATTCCTCCACCTGCTTGGCCGAAAGCTGATTGATGGCCTCTGCCAGCTCCTGCTGATTTTTGTACGGCTGGATGGTCAGCAAACATTCTTCATCGCTGGCTTCCTGGTAAATCAGAAAAAAACGATCGCTCGCCATGAGAGCTTCCTCCGTTCAAACAAAGTTATCCACAGTTTTATCAACAGGTTGTGCACAAAAACATTTGTTCGCGGGATAGCACGCCTGATTTCCATAGTTTTGGCATATTTGGCGTCTCGTTAACATAGGAAAAGTATGGAATGAAAAAGAGGAAAAAGCAGATATGTGTCGAAAATGATAAAATTGGAATTCATTTCATAAAAATCGAGGGGTGTTTAGTATGCTTCGCAAGTTTTCCACATTGATGCTTACAGCCGCTTTGCTGACAGGAAGTGTTGCAGCGACTGCTGCTTTTGCCCAACAGGCACCTGCACAGCAACAACTGAAAATCAAAGTTGAGCTGAATGGCAAAGAGCTGCCGTTTCCTCAAGACATCGTAACTGAAAACGGAGTGGCTTATGTAAACGCAAGTACGTTGGCATTGGCACTCGGAGGCGCAGCAGCATGGGATACCATGACCAAATCGCTTCTGGTTTCCAAAGATAACAAGTACGGCCTGCGCATGTATGAAAACAGCACGTTTGCTTACAAAAACGGCAAGGAAATCCGCGTGCCGAACCCGCCGCGTGCAACTACCGGAGCTGTGCTGGTACCATTGGTGTACATCGCACAAGAGCTGGGTGCCAAAGTGACTTACGATGCGAAAACACTCACCTACAAGCTGACAACCGAGATCAATTCGTAACCTTTTGGATGATTCCTCCGTTGTGATTGCCTTCGCGCTTCTCGTATAATAGAGAAAAAGCAGGCGCAATCGAGAGGGGACTTACACTCATGCAAGGAACCACGTTTGCCAGTGTAGCGATGCTGGTTGGCTTTGTAGTATTGGCCATATACGTTACGTGCAAAGCGTATTCCCAAAAATACAAAGAGTAATAATATTTTTCCATAAAAACGACCACTCTTGCGGGATGTGGTTGTTTTTATTTAATTTTCTGAAAATATACTGCACGGAAATATAAACCAAGGCAATAAAACAGGAGAAATATTATCATTTCTATTGCAAATTTTCTAAAATATCCTACAATGAAAGAGTGCATCATAGTTTGTTCGTAAATAAAGAGGGGGATGTTTTGCTATGAAAAAACAGAAATCACTGTCAATTCTGGCTGCTACGGTAGCACTGGGGACATTGCTTGCAGGTTGCGGCGGCGGTCAATCCAGCGCCCCACAATCGAACAGCGGAGGCGGAAGCACCAGTGGCGGCGGAGCAGGGGAGAAGCTGGTTATCGCCGTAGTCGGTCCGATGTCCGGCCAATATTCCGATTATGGAAGCACAGCCAAAGCAGGTGCGGAATACGCCCTGAAGGAAAAGCAGGAGGCGTTCAAGGCGCTCGGCTTTGACGTACAGCTTTCCGCACAAGACGACCAGGCTGACCCGAAACAAGGGGTAGCCGTCGCCCAAATGTTGATTTCCAACCCTGATGTGGTAGGTGTCGTCGGCCACGCAACAACTGGTGCCTCGATTACTGCCGCTGCCCAATACGATCAAGAAAAGCTCGTGATGGTATCTCCATCCGCAACAGGTTCTGACCTGACTGAGCAAGGCAAAAAGATCGTACACCGCATCTGTGCGCGTGATGACCAGCAAGGCTCCAAGGCAGCCATCTACGCGAAAAACCAGCTCGGTGTAAAATCGGCGTTCATCATGCACGACAAGGCTGCTTACGGCCAAGGTCTTGCGGAAGAAGTGAAAAAGCAGTTTGAAGCAGACGGCGTGCAAATCGTCGGCTTCGAAGGCGTAACCGCAGGCGAGAAAGATTACAGCGCGGTCATCAACCAGATCGTGTCGAAAAATCCGGAAATGATCTACTTCGGCGGCTACTACTCCGATGCTGGTATCATCGTCAAGCAGGCGCGCGAAAAAGGCTTCAAAGGCATCTTCATGGGTGGAGACGGCTACGACTCCGCTGACCTGGTGAAAATCGCCGGCGCTGAAAATGCGAACAACGTCGTCTTCACCTCGACTGTCGGTGACGTAGGCGCTACAGAAGAAGGCAAGAAATGGATCGAAGACTTCGAAAAATCGACTGGCAACAAAGTGGGGATCTTCACATCTTTCGGTTATGATTCCATGGGCGTAATGCTCAACGGTCTGGAAGAAGCGATCAAAGCGAACGGCGGCAAAAAGCCAACCCGTGAGCAAGTGCTGGAAGCCGTGCACAAAACAAAAGACTACAAAGGCAAATTCGTAAACGTGACCTTCAACGAAAAAGGCGACAACGAGTTCGCGTCCGTCTACGTGTACAAATACGAAGACGGGAAAAAAGTTTACATCGGCGAAGCGAAGTAATCGGTCGGTAGGAACGAGCCGTTTGGGACATACTACGTTTGGCACGAAGACCAGCTAGAAGGAGGCATTCGCATGTCAAACAATCGCAATACGAAAAACGGCGGCAATCAAGGGCACAGCAGCAAGACCCAGGATACCCAGAAGCAAAAGTCCGAACGAGATCGCAACCTGAACAAGCAAGACCCGCAATAAGCGAAAAGCAAAAAGCCCACCCAAGCGAGCTTGACGCTCCTGGGTGGGCTTTTGCGATCTTACCAGATTCCTTGCTTGCTCGGCAGCCGTTTTTCCGGGTGGCCGTAGCCTTGGTGCTTGCGGCTTCTCAGATTTTTCGCCTGCGATTCGCGAATTTTGGCGACGAACTCGCTCGTGCTCATTTTGGTAAAGTCCATAGGGCACCTCCATCTTCCACGCTGTTTGGCTTGACGCCTTTTTAGGATGGCCCTTTTTGCTCGTGCGCAATCGGGAGCGTAATTTTTACAGTCGTGCCCTCATTGCGTTTGCTGGCGATTTCCAGGTGGCCTCCGTGGTCTTTGATGATTTTGCTGCTAATCATCAGGCCCAGGCCGGTTCCGTTTTCCTTTGTAGTGAAAAAAGGATCGCCCAGCTTCGGAATCAGCTCTTCCGGTATTCCGCAGCCGTTGTCCGCGATCGTAATCAGTACCTCCTGATCGGCCTTTGCGCTGGTGGCAAGCATGATCTCGCCGTGTCCGTCAATCGCTTCGAGCGCATTTTTGACGATGTTGATAAACACTTGCTTCAACTGGTTTTCTTCGCCGGAAATAACGGGGGCATACTCAAAAGACGTGTGAATCGGAATGTTTTTCAGGTTCGATTCCGATGCCAGCAAGGTCAAGACGTTTTCCAGCAAGGAGACAAGGGAAAGCGACTTGATCTGGACGTTGTGCGGCTTGGAAAGCACGAGCAGCTCGCTGACGATGAAGTTGATCCGGTCCAGCTCCGAGAGCATGATGTCCGCGTACATTTGTTGCTCGCTCAGCGTCGGCTTCAAAAGCTGGATAAAGCCTTTCAGCGAAGTGAGCGGATTGCGAATCTCGTGCGCGATGCCCGCGGCCAGCTCGCCGATCACCGAGAGCTTCTCGGCCTGGCGGAGCAGCAGCTCGTTGTTGCGGCGCTCGGTAATGTCGCGGGACACGATGATAAAGCCGTCGCACTCGCCGCAGTCGGTCAAAATCGGCGCGCCTTTTGCCTCCAGAACGATCCAGTCGCCATGCGCGCTCCGGTAGCGAAATTCGCAGGTGCGAGGCTCCAGCGTCCGGACCAGATCGTGAAATTGCTCGCGGACACGCTCGACGTCTTCCGGGTGAACGCATTGGAAGCACATTGGCCCGGCGTGCTGGCTCGTCCCTGTGACCCGCTCATAGGAAGGCGAGAGGTGCACGATCTCGCCATGCTTGTCGGTAATCAAAATCAAATCGTCGGTATGCTCGGCAATGATTTTGCTTTCCTTTTTGATGCGGGACAAAGCCGCCTCGGAAACTTTGCGTTCCGTGACGTTGCGGGACACAAACATGATGTTTTTGACGGTCCCGTCTTCCTGGACCATGGGAATGCCGCGCGTCTCGAAGGAGATCCACGCGCCGTTTTTATGCCGGGAACGAAGCTCGAGGAAGACGGGCTGTTTGGTTTGGAAAATTTCCCGCTGTTTGGCCAGGAGCAGAGGGAAGTCTTCGGGATGAGTGATTTCCAGGCTGCCCGGAGAGACGAGCTCGGCAGGCGAGTAGCCGAGCTGCTGCTCGATGGATGGAGAGACGTATATCCGCTGCAGCGTCTCGTCGAAAATCGTCACAAGGTCCTGGGTATGGTCAATCAACAGCCGATACTTGGTTTCGGTCTGGCGCAGCGCTTTTTCGATCCGCTTGCGGTCGGAGATATCGCGCGTGACGCAGGAGGCCGCGATAATGGTGCCATTTTCGTCCCGGATGGGGGTTGCGGACAGCGTAACTTCTACGAGTGTCCCGTCTTTGCGCTTTCGCACCGTCTCGTAGTTGGTCAAATGAACGCCCATGCTCCTGACGGCGTCAAACAGTTGTCTCGTTTCGTTGACGAGCTCGTCCGGGATAAAACAGTACGGAGAAGCGTCAAGCTCCTCCAGCGACCACCCGTAATATTGCTCAAACGCTTGATTGACCAGCACGATGCGGTTGTCCATGTTGCTGATGGAGATGGCATCTGTCGTATAGTGAAAAAACGCTTTCAAAATCTGGTCGGGAAAGAGGAGACTCGTCATCTGGCGCGGAACATGCTTCTTTTTCCACGTAAACGTGGGCTTTAGCTGATCTGTCATAAATATCCTGCCTTGCGGTTCAATTATTTGGATAGTCGTGTCGAGATAGTATTCGTGTTGTTGACGGTGTTTTCCTATCGCCAAAATTAGAATATAGTGGGATTGGCTGGTACTTTATCGTTGGTAAACGGTTGAAGGTTCAAAAGCGCCGAAAAAATAGGCTATAATGTAGGGAGCAAAAACTGGCGGGGGTGTATGCATGAGCACGGGGTTTATCATCGTTCTTGTCCTGACGTTTGTTCTTATCATCGGGGCCACGATTTTGGTTACGAATAAAGCTTATTCCCGGAAACCGGAGCAGATTGATCCGCTGCCGGGGAAAGACGCGGCGAGCAAAGAGCTGGATCAGTAGAGCGGAAAAAATCAAGCCTGCGGCGAGGATGGCGCTGCGCAGGCTTTTTTGGCGCGAAAAACAGGGCTGTAAACAGAAAAAAGACTGGAATGCATCCAGTCTTTTTCGTATGGTACGCCTGAAGGGAATCGAACCCCCGCACATGGTTCCGGAGACCATTGCTCTATCCACTGAGCTACAGGCGTGCAATATAATGGGTGACACTAATTAATTATAAGTCATCCACGGGGAAAAATGCAAACGAAAAACGAGATTTTGTGTGATTTTTTTTCATGAGTGTGAACAGGAAGCAATCTCAATTTTTTGTGTACGCTCTTCAAAAATTGGCAGGAAAATTGCAAGAGAGAACGAATATAATGAAAATTAAAGAGACATTCGCAAGAAGCAGTGGGAAGGGGGCGAGCTTCATGAACATGGGATTGGGTTTGTATCAGGAACAGACGCTGAAACTTGTGATGACGCCGGAGTTGCGTCAGGCCATTACTATATTGCAATACTCTGCTGTTGATCTGATCTCCTATTTGCAGGATCAGGCCAACGAAAATCCTGTATTTGACCTGGAAGTGGCAGCGGAAGTGGCTACGGCAAAAGCAGAAAAGCCGGCGCCGGAAATCGACTGGAAGGAAATCGTCGGAAACCGCGCGACAGGCGATTATTCTCCGGCAAAAAATGAAAGCACTTACAACCCGCTGGATTACGTGCAGCAAGGCAACGAAAACTTGTATGAGCATCTGGAGCGGCAGCTTGGCTATGTAAAAGGCTTCTCGCCTCTGCAAAAGCGAATCGCACTGTTTTTGATCGGAAATTTGGACGAAAAAGGCTATCTGGAAATTACGCTGGAGGAAGCGAGCCGCAATCTCGGGGTAGACGTGCCGGAGATTGAGGATGTGCTGTCGGTGTTGCAGCATTTTGATCCGGTAGGCGTGGCGGCGCGTAGTCTGGAGGAATGTTTGCTCTTGCAGTTGGAGCACCTGGCCCTCGACGACGAAAAGATCGTCCTGGTCGTGCGCAACCATCTGCAAGACCTCGCCGACAACCGCTACCAGCGCATTGCCGACAAAGTGGGCTGCACGCCGCAGGAAGTGCAGACGATGGCGGATTTGGTCCGCACGCTGAATCCAAGGCCCGGCGCCCAGTTTTCCCAGGCGGAGACGAGATACGTCATCCCGGACGTGACGGTGGAAAAGGTCGGGAGCGAGTACGTCGTGCTCGTCAACGATGTGGCGGCGCCGCGTTTGAAAATCAACAGCTTTTATGAGAAAATGCTTAGTCAGCAAAAAAGCCAGGAAGAGGCGAAGCAGTTTATCCACGACAAGCTTAACGCTGCGATGTGGCTGGCGAAAAGCCTGGAACAGCGCCGTCTGACGCTGATGCGCGTCACCCAGGCGATCGTGGACATGCAGCGCGACTTTTTCGACCGCGGCATCCATTACTTGAAGCCGATGACGCAAAAGGAGATCGCCGAGCGGGTCGGCTTGCACGAATCGACGATCAGCCGTGCGACCAGCAACAAATACGTGCAGACTCCGCGGGGCATTTTTGAGCTGAAATACTTCTTTACTTCCGCGCTCACCACTTCCAGCGGGTCTGCGACATCCTCGGAGAGCGTCAAACGCAGAATCAAGGCGTTGATTGAGCAGGAGGATCGCAAGGCGCCGCTGTCTGACCAGAAGCTGGGGGAAATGCTGCTTGCGGAAGGAATCGAAATTTCTCGCCGCACGGTCGCCAAGTACCGCGAAGAAATGCTGATCCCGTCCTCTGCAAAACGAAAGAGGTTTTAAACGACAATGAACAACAAGCAGCTTGAGGTCGTCCTGTACGGACGGAAAAAATGCCATTTGTGCGACGATGTGGAGCTTGCCATCCGCAGTCTGGCGGAGGAGTTTCCGTTGCAACTGCACATCGTGGACATTGAGAGCGACGCACAGCTTCACGAAGAAATGATGCTGGTGATTCCGGTAGTGGCGATCGACGGAGAAGTAGTGTTCCGTTCGATTACGCATGTAGTGACGATCGAGGAGCTGCGGGCTGAGTTTCGGAAGCGCCAGTTGACCAGTTGAATGGAAGAAAAGCTCCCCCTGCCAAGATTGGGCTAGGGGGAGCTTGCATGTTTTTCGCCGATATGCTACATTCAAGGTGTAGCAAGTGATCTTTTTTTTGCACCAATCGGGACAAAAAATGTATATACAGGGACAAAAAACGTCCCGATCAATTTTACAGCCAAGGATGTAAGCACATGCGACGATTACTGGAACTGCAGCAAAAGCTGCTGCCTGATCTGACTCAGGTCTTGCGCGAGAGGTATATGCTGCTCCGGTCGATCTACCACTTGCAGCCGATCGGACGCAGAGGGCTTGCGCAAGCGATGAATACGACAGAGCGTATTTTGCGGGCGGAAGTCGAGCTGTTGAAGGAGACAGGGCTGTTGACGGTTACCGCCGCAGGGATGCACCTGAGCGGAGAGGGGCAGCAGGTGCTGGATGACATGGAGCCGCTCGTAGGCGAACTGTTTGGCCTTACAGACTTGGCAGAAGGTCTGCAAAAGAAGCTCGGCATCCCGGAAGTGATCGTGGTGCAGGGCGACGCAGACCAGTCGCCGTGGGTCAAGGATGAGCTGGGGCGCGTAGGAGCGAGAGTGCTGAAGCAGGTCGTTCAGGAGGGAGATATTGTCGCCGTGACAGGCGGCACCTCCATCGCAAGCGTAGCCAACCACTTGACGCCTTCCGCTTCGTTCAAAAATGTGCAGTTTGTGCCCGCACGCGGCGGCCTGGGCGAGAGAGTGGAGCTGCAAGCCAACTCGCTTGCCGCTGCCATGGCTGCAAAGACTGGCGCTACTTACCGGCTGCTTCACGTGCCGGATCGCCTGCATCCGGAAGCCTTGCAGACGCTGCTCAAGGAGCCGCAGGTGCAAGATGTGCTCTCGCTTTTGCGGGATACGCGCATCGTGCTGCACGGCATCGGCGACGCCCTCGCAATGGCTCGCCGCCGCAATTATTCGGAAGAGGAGCTCGCTGATTTGGCAGAAGCCGGGGCGGTGTCTGAGTCCTTCGGCTACTACTTTAATGAAGCGGGCGAAATCGTCCACCGGATGCCGACGATCGGGCTGCAACTGGAGGAAGTGCACAAAGCTGAAACGGTACTCTCCATAGCGGGGGGCGAAAGCAAGGCAAAAGCGATTCTTTCCTTTGCCAAACAATCGTGTCAGAATGTACTCATTACGGATGAAGGGGCTGCAAGAGCCTTGTTGTCCGCACGATTGTAACGGAAGGAAGCTGATCGTATGTCTATGGCGCAGGTTATGCCCATCCTGGCGATGATTGCAGGAATTGTGCTCAGTTTGTCACTCGGTTTTCCGATTGCGCTGGGGATTGTTTTTGCGATCCTGGTCACACTGGTTAGTGTGAGCAAACTGGGCTATTCCTTGAAGCAGCAATTCTCGTTTGGCTGGGAAGGCGTCAAGAAGACGAAGCCGGTTCTCATGATCCTCTTCTTGGTGGGCGTGTTGATTCCGCTTTTGATGATGGGAGGAACCATACCCGCGATCATTTACTACGGGTTGTCCATCGTCAACGTCGACTATTTGTTTGTTCTCTCCTTTTTGCTGACAGGAGCGGTCAGTTATCTGCTGGGGACCTCTGTTGGCACCTTGAGTACCATCGGCCTGTCGCTGATGGGGATTGCCCATGCGGCAGGCATTTCGCCAGCGATTGTCGGTGGCGCGTTGATCTCCGGAGCGATGGTGGGAGAGCGGTTTTCGCCGATTTCCAGCAGCCGGCTGCTCGTCCTGTCCAATGTCGGAATGACAGAAGAACAGGACAGGCGAACCAGGCGTCCTGCCATGCTCGCGACAGGCATATGCGCCGTGCTGTTTCTCCTCATGGATCTGTTTCGCACACAGACCGGTTCCGGCGAGATGATTTCGTTGTATCAAGGGCTGTTGTCCAGCCACTTTTCGCTAAATGGGTTGCTCATGCTGCCGCTGATTGTCCTGATCGGGTCTTTCGCCCTGCGAGTAAAGGCCGTGACCGCGCTTTTGTACGGAATCGTGGTCAGCGCCGTCATGGTGGGCATTCACGGACAGCTTGACGCCAAGACGTTTTTTTCCGCCATGCTGTACGGATACGAGCTGCACTCGGGCACACCGCTCGATCAGCTTGTGCACGGCGGCGGGATGGTTGCCATTTTGAACGTTCTGCTGCTGATTGTCCTGGCAGGCTTTTTGAACGGCATTTTGAACCAGGCCAACATACTTACTCCGATTGTCGACAAATTGATGGGCAATACGAAAAATCCGACCGTACTGGTAGCAAAAGCGGCAGCGTTGTCACTTTTGGTCGTCATTATCAGTTGCAACCAGACCATTCCGATTCTGGTGCTTGGCTCGACGCTTCTCGAGCGGTTCTCGCAATGGACCGGCGGACGCGAGCTGCTGGGCAAAACGATGCTGGACTCCACGGTTGTCATGCCTGTGCTGATCCCGTGGAACGGCCTGTCGATGGTGATGGCTTTGACGCTCGGCGTTCCTACTGTACAGACGTTGCCCTTCGTGTTTTTCAGCATTGTATTGCCGATTGTCACGATTCTCTCCACCCGAGGCTTTTCGCCGGAAGGTGGGTTTATAGCCACAAAGAATAAAGCTAGCTAACGAGCAGGAGGTTTTTTCTCATGGTAAAAGTAGGGATTAACGGTTTTGGACGAATTGGTCGCAACGTGTTCCGCGCAGCACTCAGCAATCCGAATGTAGAAATCGTAGCCGTAAACGATTTGACTGACGCGCAAACGCTCGCTCATCTGCTCAAATACGATTCCGTGCACGGTGTGCTGGACCTGCCTGTAGAAGCGGGCGAAAACACGCTGATCGTGGGCGGAAAAGAAATCAAGGTTCTCGCTGAACGCGATCCTGCCCAACTGAAATGGGCCGACTACGGAGTAGAGATCGTCGTTGAGTCTACAGGCCGATTCACCAAGCGCGAAGATGCGGCGAAGCACCTGGAGGGCGGAGCGAAAAAAGTCATCATTTCTGCTCCTGCTACGAATGAAGACATTACGATCGTCATGGGCGTAAACGAGGACAAATACGATCCGGCGAAGCACACCGTCATCTCCAACGCGTCCTGCACAACCAACTGCCTGGCGCCGTTTGCCAAAGTGCTGAACGACAAGTTCGGAATCGTGCGCGGTCTGATGACCACCGTGCATTCCTACACCAACGACCAGCAAATTCTCGACCTGCCGCACAAAGACTTGCGCCGTGCCCGCGCTGCTGCGGAAAACATTATCCCTACCTCCACAGGGGCAGCAAAAGCAGTGGCACTCGTGCTGCCTGAGCTGAAAGGCAAGCTGAACGGCTTCGCGATGCGCGTACCGACTCCAAACGTGTCGGTTGTCGACCTGGTAGCCGAGCTGAAAACCGATGTTACGGTAGAAGAGATCAACAACGCGCTGAAGGAAGCGGCAGAGGGTCCGATGAAAAACATCCTGGGCTACTCCGAAGCTCCGCTCGTCTCTTCCGACTACAACGGCAACCCGGCGTCCTCCACAATCGATGCGCTGTCCACGATGGTCCTGGAAGGAAACATGGTGAAAGTCGTTTCCTGGTACGATAACGAGTGGGGTTATTCCAATCGTGTCGTAGACTTGTGTCATTTTGTTGCACAGCGCGGCTTGTAACACGTAAAATAGAACTGTTGTGAAAAAGGGAGAGCAATCTCCCTTTTCCCATATGTTTTTTCCGAATAAAAAGCCAATGATTTGGGAGGATCGTTCATGAACAAGAAATCTATCCGCGATGTTGAGCTGGCAGGCAAGCGCGTATTTTGCCGTGTCGACTTTAACGTGCCGATGCAGGACGGGAAAATTACCGATGATACTCGCATTCGCGCTGCTGTGCCAACTATCCGTTTCCTGATGGAAAAAGGGGCCAAAGTAATTCTGGCAAGCCATTTTGGCCGTCCGAAGGGGCAAGTAGTGGAAGAGATGCGTCTTACTCCTGTCGCTTCCCACCTGTCTTCGCTTTTGGACAAGGAAGTGCGCAAGCTGGATGATTCCATAGGGGCAGACGTAGAAGCGGCAGTCGGGCGCATGGAAAACGGAGACGTGATCCTGCTCGAAAACGTGCGCTTCCATGCGGGAGAAGAAAAGAACGATCCGGAACTGGCAAAAAGCTTTGCGGCGCTGGCCGATCTGTTTGTCAATGACGCTTTTGGGGCAGCACACCGGGCACACGCTTCCACAGCGGGAATTGCCCAATACATACCGGCTGTAGCGGGGCTGTTGATGGAAAAGGAAATTCGCTTCCTGGGCGGAGCCTTGTCCAAGCCAGAGCGTCCATTTACGGCAATCGTCGGCGGCGCAAAAGTAAAAGATAAAATTGCTGTGATTGAGAACTTGTTGACCAAGGTTGACCACTTGATTATCGGCGGCGGCATGGCAAATACATTCCTCAAGGCACAAGGCTATGGCATCGGCGCATCGCTGTGCGAGGATGACAAGCTCGATCTGGCTCGTAGCTTGATGGAGCAGGCAAAAGAGCGCGGCGTCGAGCTTTTGATGCCAGTCGACGTCGTTGTGGCAGACCGCTTTGCGGCTGACGCGGAGAAAAAAGTCGTTTCCATCGATGCGATTCCGGATGGCTGGATGGCGCTCGATATCGGGCCAAAAACAGTGGAACAATACCGTAGCGTGATTGTCGAGTCCAAAACGGTCGTTTGGAACGGACCGATGGGCGTGTTTGAAATGGACGCTTTTGCAGAAGGCACAATCGGCGTCGCCAAAGCGATGGAAGCGTGCGCGGGTACGACCATCATCGGCGGCGGAGACTCCGTGGCTGCGGTGGAAAAAGCGGGCGTAGCCGAGCAGATGACCCACATTTCTACAGGTGGCGGGGCGTCGCTGGAATTTATGGAAGGCAAGGAGCTGCCAGGCGTAGCTGTGCTGGCAGATCACGAATAAGAGCGAAGCGGGGGAGTTTGCATGCGGACACCAATTATCGCGGGGAACTGGAAGATGTTCAAGACGATTGCCGAGGCGAAGGCGTTTGCGGAAGAAGCCAAGGCTGGCAACAGCACTTCCGGGGTACAAAAAGTCATTTGCGCGCCATTTACAGCTTTGGCTGCCTTGAAAGAGGCGTTTGCCGGCACAGATATTGCCGTTGGCGCGCAAAACATGCATTTTGCCGAGCAGGGTGCATACACCGGGGAAATCAGCGCGGCGATGCTGAAGGAAATCGGCGTGGAGTACGTGATTCTCGGCCATTCCGAGCGTCGCCAATACTTCAATGAAACAGATGAGAGCGTGAATCAAAAAGTCGTAGCTGCGCTTGCGGCAGGTCTGGTGCCGATCGTGTGTGTCGGCGAAAGCCTGGAGCAGCGGGAAGCAGGCGAAACTGCTCAAGTTGTGCGCACGCAGACGGAAGGGGCGTTTGCGGGCCTGACAGCCGAGCAGGTGGGAAAAAGCATCATCGCCTACGAACCGATCTGGGCGATTGGCACAGGCAAGTCCTCGACTGCCGAGGATGCCAACGAGACGATTTCGTTGATCCGCAGCGTGGTCGCGGAGCGCTTCGGCCAGGCGACAGCGGAAGCCGTGCGTATTCAGTACGGCGGCAGCGTCAAGCCGGAAAACATCGCCAGCTACATGGCGCAGCCGGATATCGACGGTGCGCTGGTCGGCGGAGCGAGCCTGGCTGCGGACAGCTACTTGCAGCTTGTGGCAGGTGCGGCCAAGCGATAGGAGGAGGAGAAACAGATGGCACAAAGACCAAAGCCGGTAGCGCTGTTGATTCTGGATGGCTTTGCCTTGCGCAGCGAAACGTACGGCAACGCGGTAGCGCAAGCGAACAAACCGAACTTTGACCGTTTCTGGAACGAATACCCCCATGCGACGCTGGAAGCGAGTGGACTGGCTGTCGGATTGCCGGAAGGGCAAATGGGGAACTCCGAGGTAGGACATCTGAACATCGGTGCAGGCCGTGTCGTCTATCAAGATTTGACCCGCATCACCAAGTCGATTCGCGAAGGCGCCTTTTTTGAAAACGAAACATTGGTAGCTGCCTTCGAGCACGCGAAGCAAAACAACAAGCAGCTCCACCTGTTCGGGCTATTGTCCGACGGCGGCGTGCACAGCCATATCGAGCATTTGTACGCGATTTTGGAGCTGGCCAAGCGGCAAGATTTTGACCGCGTCTACATTCACGGCTTTCTCGACGGCCGCGACGTATCGCCGGACAGCGCCGTTGGCTACATTGAGCAACTGCAAGCGAAGATTGCGGAAATCGGCGTAGGCAAAATCGCAACGGTGCAGGGCCGCTACTACGCGATGGACCGGGACAAACGCTGGGAGCGCATCGAAAAAGCGTATCGCGCCATGGTGTATGCGGATGCTCCCGCTTACCGCGATCCGATCCAGGCGGTCAAAGAGTCCTACGAAAAGTCGATCATGGACGAATTTGTCATGCCGACAGTGATTGTCGGCGACGACGACAAGCCGGTGGCGAAGATCGAAAGCGGCGACTCGATCATCTTTTACAACTTCCGTCCTGACCGGGCGATCCAAATTTCGCAAGCATTTACGAACGAGGACTTCCGCGGCTTTGATCGCGGCGAGGGACGCCCGCGCGATCTGCACTTTGTCTGCCTGACCCATTTTTCCGAGACGGTGAACGGATACGTGGCCTACAAGCCTTCCAATCTGGACAACACATTGGGAGAAGTGCTTTCGCAGCACGGATTGAAGCAACTGCGCATCGCCGAGACGGAGAAATATCCGCACGTGACTTTCTTCTTTAGCGGCGGGCGCGAGCAGGAGTTCCCAGGCGAGACGCGCATCCTGATTCCTTCGCCAAAAGTGGCAACCTACGACCTTCAGCCGGAAATGAGCGCTCCCGAGCTGACCGATGCGGTTGTCGCAGAGATTGAAGCGGAGAACTTCGACGCGATCATTCTCAACTTCGCCAACTGCGACATGGTCGGCCACTCCGGGAAAATGGAGCCGACGATCAAGGCCGTCGAAACCGTTGACGCATGCCTGGGCCGCGTAGTTGACGCGATTCTCGCCAAAGGAGGCGTGGCTGTCATTACAGCCGACCACGGCAACGCCGATCTGATGCTGGATGAGGAAGGACGTCCGATCACCTCGCACAGCACGTATCCTGTTCCTGTGATTGTGACCAAAGCAGGAGTGAAGCTGCGGGAAGACGGTATTTTGGCCGATCTGGCTCCGACCTTGCTTGACCTGCTGGGAGCCGAGCAGCCAGTGGAAATGACAGGCAAATCGTTACTTGCAAAATAGCCCACTCTGGGACACACTGATAGATGACCAGATGCTATCAAATACTTGCGGGGCACCTCGCATACCAAAAGGAGATGGATCGAGAAATGGCAATCATTACTGACGTTTATGCACGCGAAATCATGGATTCCCGCGGCAATCCGACCGTGGAAGTGGAAGTATATCTCGAAGACGGTTCGATGGGCCGCGCAGCCGTTCCATCCGGGGCGTCTACAGGTGCTTATGAGGCAGTAGAGCTTCGCGACGGCGACAAAGCCCGCTACCTGGGCAAAGGTGTTCTGAAAGCCGTAGAAAACGTCAACGAAATCATCGCGCCTGAGCTGATCGGCATGGATGCTCTGGATCAGGTAGGCATCGACATGGCGATGATCCAGCTCGACGGCACGCACAACAAAGGCAAGCTGGGCGCAAACGCGATCCTCGGCGTCTCCATGGCGGTAGCACGCGCTGCTGCTGACTCCCTCGGAGTGCCTCTCTACAACTACTTGGGCGGCTTCAACGCAAGAACATTGCCAGTTCCGATGATGAACATCTTAAACGGCGGCAAGCACGCAGACAACACAGTAGACATCCAGGAATTTATGGTTATGCCAGTAGGCGCAGAGTCTTTCAAGGAAGCGCTGCGCATGGGCGCGGAAATTTTCCACTCCCTGAAAAAAGTGCTGCATGACAAAGGTCTGAGCACAGCAGTAGGCGATGAGGGCGGCTTCGCTCCAAACCTGAAGTCCAACGAAGAAGCGATCACGACCATTCTGGATGCGATCAAGGCTGCTGGCTACGAGCCGGGCAAAGACGTGTTCCTCGCGTTAGACGTAGCAGCGACCGAAATGTTCAAAGACGGCAAATACCACTTCGAAGGCGAAGGCGTTGTGAAAACAACCGAAGAAATGATCGCGTTCTACGAAGACCTGGTAAGCAAATACCCGATCATCTCCATCGAAGACGGCTTGTCCGAAGACGACTGGGATGGCTGGAAAGCGCTGACTGACAAGCTGGGCAGCAAAGTACAGCTCGTGGGCGACGACCTGTTCGTGACCAACACCGAGCGTCTGGTGCGCGGTATCGAGTCTTCCACAGGCAACTCCATCCTGGTAAAAGTAAACCAGATCGGTACCCTGACAGAGACGTTTGAAGCGATCGAAATGGCGAAGCGCGCAGGCTACACAGCGGTTATTTCCCACCGCTCCGGCGAAACCGAAGACTCCACCATCTCCGATATCGCGGTAGCTACCAATGCGGGACAAATCAAGACAGGTGCGCCTTCCCGTACCGACCGCGTAGCGAAGTACAACCAATTGCTGCGCATCGAGGACGAACTGGCTGACACTTCCCGTTTTGGCGGACGTGCTGCATTTTACAACCTGAAAAAATAAGGCCATCGGCCAGCAAAAAGAAGCGGTACCTGCGCAGACGATGCGTAAGGGCCGCTTTTTTCATAGAGATAAGATTCTTATCCAGTATAAGTGCAACTAAGGCTGCGCCAAAGGCTCGACGCAGCCAAGTTTTCTCATGCGCAGAGAGATCGCTACTGTAGCCTGGGACAGTTTGGCGGCAGGCGAAAAGGGGTGCAGTCCAAAGCGAGCTTGCGAGGGGGAACGGGGATGGAAGCGGGGCGCGGCGCACACATCCGGCCTATGACCTCTAAGACGACAGGCGCCTCGACGAGAATCTCCAGGCAGAGGAAGACATCCAGCTCAACTGCACCCGTCTGCTGCAACAGCGCAGGATTCGGACGGCATTCCGCAGCGGCGAGCCGGCATGTGATGTTTTCGTGGTCCAACGGCTGTGGCAGGCTGAGCGCTACTTCTTCCTCCAGGCAGAGCGGCGCGGGAAGCTCGAACAGCAAATCGCCATCGACGAAAAAAAGCACGCTGAGCGTTGCCTCGACAATGAAGCGGGCAATCGCGATCGGCACGCGCTGGCTGCCTGCCATGTGAACAGCTTGCCGGACGGGAGGCAGCAGGCGGCAGGAGACAGGCAAGCAGGAACAAGGGTGGTCAGGAGGCAGACATTGTACAGATAGCGGCAGCCCGGCACGCAGTCTGTCGTGCAGGGATGAGCGCAAAGGCGCGGGGACAGGGAGCCGGGCGCGGCAATAGCTCGTGACGAACACCCAATCGTACAGTTTTGGCAGGTGAATGTACTGTTCGCGTATCGTATATGGCAAGCTGGCTCTCTCCCTTCCGCATGGCAATGCGTGTCATTTCTACATACTATGGGCGATGCGGGCAATAGGCATCTGCGGATGTTTTGCTTTTGACATAAAAAAGGACTGAGCCTGTGCGAGAGGTTCAGTCCTTGTGGAGCGGCTGCCGCTTTACGACATCGCGACTGCTTTTTCTTTTGTCTTCACGCTGCCAGAGCCAATCCGGCACTTGCTGTAAGGAATGCACATCGGCGTGCCGTACAGCGGGTCCAGGGTGATCTGGCAGTCCATATCAAACACGGTGCGCACGAGGTCGGTCGTCAGGATTTCTTCCGGCGCGCCCTCGGCCACGACTGTCTGGTTGTGCACGGCGACGATATGGTGCGCGTAGCGGCAAGCGAGATTCAAGTCGTGGAGGACCATGACGATGGTGCGTTGTTCCATTTCATTCAGCTCATACAACAGGTCCAATATTTCAATCTGGTGCGACATGTCCAGATACGTCGTCGGTTCGTCGAGCAGAATCGTTTCGGTCCCTTGCGCCAGTGTCATGGCGATCCAGGCCCGCTGGCGCTGACCTCCGGAGAGGCTGTCGACAGAGCGGTTGGCCAGCTCGGTAAGCTGGGTAGCGGCCAGTGCTTTTGCGACCATTTGCTCGTCTTCCTCTGACCATTGCTGCAGCCAGTTTTGATAAGGGTAGCGTCCCTGCTTGACCAGTTGCTGAATCGTCAAGCCTTCCGGGGCGGTCGGGCCTTGCGGGAGGATAGCCAGACGTTTTGCTACTTCCTTCGTAGACCGCTTGGCGATTGATTCACCCTCTAGCAAAATGGCTCCTTCCTTCGGCTTCAGCAGGCGAGCCAGCGAGCGCAGCAGTGTCGATTTGCCGCTGCCGTTGCTGCCGATGAAAACCGTGATTTTTCCACGCGGGATATTCAGGTTGAGTGCTTCGATGATGTTGCGTTCCCCGTAGGACAAGGTGAGGTTGCGGGTTTCCAAAGCTTGCATGAGGGCAGAAACTCCTTTCGCTAGCGATTTCGGTTTTTGTACAGCAAATAGATGAAAAACGGAGCGCCAATCGCAGAGGTGAACACCCCGACGGGCACTTCGATTGGAGAAAAGGCCGTTCGCGCGATCAAGTCGGCAGCAAGCACGATGATGGCGCCGAGAAACGCCGACAGCGGGAGCGCACCGCCAAAGGACGGGCCGATTAGCTGTTTGGCGATATGCGGGGCGAGCAAGGCGACGAAGCTGATGTCTCCCCCGACGGACACGGCTGTTCCGGTCAAAGCGGCGCAGATCATGAGCAGCAGGAAACGATCCCATTGCAGTGCGCTTCCCAGGCTCGTCGCCACGTCGTCACCGAGCTGCTGGATGTTGACTCTGCGGGCGAGTACGGCAGCGACTGCGATCAGGATGACAACCCACGGCAAAATCATGAACACATCGTTCCAGTCGACGCCGTAAATGCTGCCCGTCAGCCAGAGCAGAGCTTTGTTTTGCAGCAAAAACGGGCTGAACATAATCAGAATGGTGACGAGCGCACCCGCCGCGATCTTGATTCCGACACCGATCATGACGAGCCGCAGCGGCGTGACGCCTTTTTTCCACGACAGGGCATAAAGCAGAAACGTCGTCAGCATCGCTCCCAAAAAAGCAGTAGGAGGCAACCATTTGATGCTGGCTGTTTCAAATACGAGCAAAAAGCCAACGGCCGCAACGGAAGCGCCTCCGGCTACCCCGAGGACATCCGGCGAAGCGAGCGGATTGCGAATAATTCCTTGCATGATGGCGCCCGCCGCAGCCAAGGCTGCTCCCACGAGAATGGCAATCAGAATGCGCGGAAGGCGGAATTGCTGAACGATCAACGCATCTCCTTCAGAACCGGTACCGAGAAAGACTTTGACGACATCCAGCGGCGCAATTTTCATTTCGCCCATCCCCAGACTGACGACAGTCACAGCCAGGGCAATCAGCAGAGCGATGGTCGAATACAGCAGCGTCTTTTTGTGTAGCTGAAAAGAAAAACGTTTGCCAAAGCGCAGAGGCAGGTGTGGCTTCATTCCTTTTCCAGCCCCTTTCGTGCGACATAGATGAAGAACGGAACACCAATCAGGGCGGTCATCACACCAATAGGCACTTCCGCAGGCATGGCGATGAATCGGGCGCCGATATCGGCCACAAGCAGGAGGATCGAGCCGAGCAGTCCGCTGTACAAAAGCACCCAATGCGTTTCGATTCCGACCAGATAGCGGGCGAGGTGCGGCGTGACCAGTCCGACGAAGCCGATTGGGCCAGCGACAGCTACGGCGCAGCCGGAGAGCAGGACAATCACGACACCGGTAGAGAGCTTGACGAGCAAAGTGCGCTGGCCGAGCCCTTTTGCCACATCGTCGCCCATGAGCAGCGTCTGAATAGGGCGGGCGAGCAGGAAAGCGGCGATCCAGGCGAAGGCCATATAAGGAAAGACGGTAGCCAAATACTCCAGCTTTCTTCCGCCGACAGAGCCAGCGAGCCAGAAAAGCACCTCGTCAGCCGCTTTTTCGTTGAGCACCATCATGGCGTGGCGGATGGAAGCGGCCAAGGCGGTAATCGCCGCACCGGCAAGCACCAGCTTGACGGGAGTGAGGCCATCCCTGCCGAACGAGCCGAGCAGGTAGACGATGAACCCGGCAACGGCAGCTCCGAAAAAGGAGATCCACGTAAACTCCGTGAGCGAGTTGATCCCGACAAACGTAACGGCAAAAACGACAAAGAGAGAAGCGCCTGCGTTCAGTCCAAACAGCTCAACATCTGCAACAGGGTTTCTCGTCAGCGATTGCAGCAGGGTACCTGCAAGGCCGAGACAAAAGCCGACCGTCAGCGCATTCAGCACGCGCGGCACCCGAACTTCTTTAATGACAATATGTTCGTTTGTTCCGTTAAAATGGGTATAGGCGTCAATGGCTGTTTGCCAGCTCGTATCAATCACGCCAAACACAAGACTGGCATAGCTGAGGTAAACCAGCAGCAGAATGGCGATAGCCACTCCTAGAATTTTGCGAAAACGGCTTGCTAGTAAAGCATTCATGAGGGCTACATCCTTATCTATGCATGTTGTTCTGTAGGCATTTCGTACCCTGCCCTATAGTAAGTGTAGAGCCAGCCTGACTATGTGTCAATGATTTTGAGAGTCATTATCAATTTATACTTGACGATCACCCTCGCATGAAGGTAGGATAGTCAGTGTTATTGATTTACATTCTCAATTAGCCAAATAGGTAAGGGGGTCCTTGCACCATGTTTTCTCGTACATACCGTACGGCAGGCGGTAAAGTGTTCTTCGCCGTGCTGATGGCGCTTTTGCTGATTGTCACTGGTTGCGGCAATCAACAGGCGACTGAGCAAAAACCTGCAGAACAACAACAACCTGCTGAACAAGCTACAGGCAATTCCGCAGGTTCCGAGCAATCTTATACAGTCAAACACGCGATGGGCGAAACCATCATTAAAGGTACACCACAGCGCGTTGTCATGCTGACCAACCAAGGGACAGAAACCTTGATGGCACTTGGCGTGAAGCCAGTAGGTGCTGTTGGTGCCGCTCATGATCCGACTCAATTCTACGATTTCACCAAGTCCTTCCTGGAAGGCACCAAGTCTGTTGGTACAGAAGGTCAGCCAAACCTGGAAGCAATCGCTGCCCTGAAGCCTGATCTGATTCTCGGTATGAAATTCCGTCATGAAAAAATTTATCAACAACTGTCCGCAATCGCTCCGACCGTGTTCGTAGAAGAGCCACGCGGCGACTGGAAAGCAAACTTCAGCCTGTACGCAGAAGCTGTCAACAAAAAGGCGGAAGGCGAGAAAATCATCGCTGACTGGAACAAGCGCGTAGCCGAGTTCAAGGAAAAAGCGGGCGACAAACTGAAAACGCAAGTATCCGTCGTGCGTTTCATGCCTGGTAAAGTTCGCATCTACTATAAAGACACCTTCACTGGCGCGATCTTCAAAGACCTGGGTCTGGCTCGTCCAGCTTCCCAAGACAAAGAAGAGTTTGCAGCAGAAGTAACCAAAGAGCGCATTCCAGAGATGGACGGCGACATCATGTTCTACTTCACGTATGAGACAGGAAAAGGCGAAGCGTCCAAGATCGAGCAAGAATGGACGAACGATCCATTGTGGAAAAACCTGAACGTAGTAAAAGCAGGCAAAGCGTTCAAAGTGGATGACACGATCTGGAACACTTCCGGCGGTGTCATCGCGGCAAACAAAGTGCTGGATGAGCTGGAAGGCTACATCATCGGCAAATAAGCGCAGAGACAAAAAAGACAGGGGCGAGTTGCTCCTGTCTTTTTGCCTGTTTGCATGCGCTGCTGCGGTCTGTGAGGTTACCCTGCCATGTTGTTGACGGTGCCGCGCGGGTAGTAAATGTTCACGTGATCGATGTAGAAACTCTCCGGTTTGCCCGCAGTTCCGGAAAAGACGATTTTCAACTCGTAGTCCGGCGTGACCTTGTACGTGTAAATGGTTTGCCCGGCTGCGGTCGCGGTGCTGTTTGGCTTGCCCAATGCTTGCAAAACCTCTGCTTGCGTGATCGCTTGCAGGCGAGGGTCGTAGGAACGAATATCGACGACTTGCATGCCTTTGTTAAAGGCGAAGACCAGTCCGCGATTCTGGTACGTATTGTATGTGAGTCCGTTGACGTAGGAGACGACATCAGGCTTGCCGATTTGTTTTTCGATTTCGTCAAAGACGTCTTTTTCTACCCGATACTCGCTGCCGAGCGTCTGCCCGTTTTTGGCCAGCTCGCGCAAGTCTTGCAGCATGTCGATGTTGCTTCCGTACAGCATCAGGTTTTTGTTGCCTTGCGGGTAGTAGACGTTGTATCTCACGAGAACGAGGTTCGTGTCACCTGCGCTCTTCAAGCCCTGGAAGATGAACTTCACCTGGTATTTGCTCGTCACGTCGTAGGTGTAAATGGTCTGATTGCCAAATTCGCTGACGCGGTTTGGTTTGCCCCACGCTTTTTCCACTTCGGACAAATGGATTTGATGCAAGCGGGGATCGGTCGTGCGGATGTCGACAAGCTGCATGCCTTTGTTGTAGCCGAACACGACGCCGCGCTTCGTATAGGTGGAGTAGGTGAGTCCGTTGGCTTGATCGGTATAGTCTGGCTTGCCCCAGTCTTTTTCGACTTGGTCGAAGACGGTGTTTTCCACGGTGTACGGTGCGGTAAACCCTTTGCCTTTTTCCGCTTCCGTGCGGATCAGCGGCAGCAACTGCTCGGATTGTGGCGTGACAGGTGCAGGGTTTACGGCATTTCCTTTGCCGGCTTCAGGCCCTGGCGAAGCAGATGTCGAGCCGGGCGTCTGGTTGGTCGGATCTGGCAGTGCGCTCTGCTGATTGTTGCTGATGAGGGTTGCTCCCATCCAGATCGTCGCGGCAAGCACGGAGCAGATCGCCAAGCCTTTTCCCAGCCCGGAAAAGCGGCGGGCAGATACAACCGGTTCGGATTGAGTGCGCGAATGCGCGTCGGTGGAACGAATCGTAGACAAAATCGCTTGTTTTTTTCCTTCGGTCATTTTCATGTCAGGCAGTCCTTTCATTTCTTCTAAAAGTTGTTCATCTGTTTTAAATCGCATCGCCTACCATCCCCTTTCTTTCCTGCAAAAGCTGCTCTTTTACCGCCTTCATGGCCCGATGCATGGTGACGTTGACCTTGCTTTCCGACCAATCCAATATTTCAGCGGTTTCCTTGGAGGATAGTCCCTTGATCCCGCGAAGGATCAGTACCTCGCGATAGGTGGGCTTCATTTGCCGCAGCGCATGGTACAGCGCTTGCTGTTCGTCGTGCAAATGCAAAATCTCCTCTGGCGTCTTTTCTTCGGATTGAACTTTGGCGAGCCATTTGTCCGGCAGCCAGTTGCGAAATCGTTGTTTTCTGGCGAAGTCGATTGCCGTATGCCTGGCGATGGTGAGCAGCCATGTCTTCGGTTGCGATCTGCCTTCAAACGTATCCAGTGACCGCAGCGCCTTGAGGAATACATCCTGGACGAGATCTTCCACGTCTTTGTTTCCGGTATAGTAGACGAGAAACTTGTAGATGTCGTCGCTATAGCGCAGAAACCATTGCTCAATGATGTTGTTTTTGTCCATAGCTGAACCACCTTTTTGCTTTCTACTTGTAATTTGACGACCAAGGTGCGCTTTCATTACAAAAGACGAAAAAAACTGCCGGAATTATGACCGACAGTTTCTGGAAATTCGTTTTTTTAGTTAGTGGTGAAGCATGGCGTCGCGGGTAAACCAGAGCCGATAGCTCAGCATGCTGATGAGGACAGCAGAGACAGCGGCAGAGGAGCTGAAGCTGAGCATGATGAGAATTTGGTAGCGGACGGCTTCGACCGGGCTTGCGCCAGCGATAATCATGCCGGTCATCATTCCGGGAAGCTGAACGAGCCCGATTGTTTTCATCGTGTCAAACGTAGGGATCATGCTCGCTTTGACGGCGCGCTTCAATACCGCTTGAACGGCCTGGCGGGGAGTCGCACCCAGGCAGAGCAGCGTCTCGATCTCGCCACGGGAAGTTTCCACTTCACGGTTCATATGGGAGAGGAACAAGCTGCAAACGATCATGGAGCTACCGATAATCATGCCGCTCATGGGAATGAGGTACTGGGGCGTAGGCGTGACCAGTCCGAGTGTTACCAGCAGTCCCATGGTGACCAGCTCCGTGATCGAAAGCGAAATCGCGATCCGCCAAAAAATGCCGCGCAGCTTTTTCCCTTTGCTGGCGGCGTTCCAGGAGGCGACCGCAATCATCATGGCGATAATCAAGAGGATGAACAGCAGGCTGTCCGCGTGGAAAACAAACTGCAGCACGTAGCCGATGACCAGCAACTGCAAGGTGGAACGGACCGTGCCGATGGCGATTTCTTTTTCCAGCCCAAGCCTTTGCCATAGAGAGAGGAGGAGGGCGATCAATACGAAGGCAAAGGCGATCCAGATGGATGTATAGGTCATGAGTGCACCTCTCTCGCTGTGTGCGCATGCGCGCTTTGCAAAAAGTCGCGGGCTTGTATCGTGGGCGGCGCGTGGAAAAAGGAGTGGCTGGGCAGGTCAGCCTGTAGTTGGTGCTCCGCCAGAAACCAGATGCGCTGACAACGGCTGCGGGCCTCCTCCAGATCATGCGTGACCCAGAGAATGGTCGTGCCTGACTGCTCATGCAAATCGACGAGCAACTGCTCCGTGGCCTGTTTGCTGGCCGTATCGAGCGAGGCCGTCACTTCGTCCAGCAAAAGGACGTCCGGCTGCAGTAGCAAGGTGCGGATAAGGGCAAGCCGTTGCTTTTCTCCGCCAGAAAGCTGGTCGGCCGGCTTTGACCAGTCGACCTGCTCCAAATGAAGCTGCTCGCACAGGGCGCGAGCGAGCTTTTCATCGAATGAGCGCTGATGCAGCACGCTTACGGTACGCAAATTGTCTTCCACTGTGCCCGGCAGCATGATCGCCTGCTGAGCGACGTAGCTCACTTTCATGCGCCAGGCGCCGCTCTCCCACTGGGTCATTTCTTTTTGCGCGAGCCGGACCGTACCGCTGTCTGGCGGCAAAAGACGACCGAGAATGCGCAGCAGCGTGCTTTTTCCCTGCCCCGATTTTCCAAGGATTCCGATAATGGCAGGTTCCGGGATGATCGCGTTCAGGTCGTGGAAAAGCCAGTGGCCGGAGGGCGAGAGGACTTTTTTGCCCAAAGCTTCAATCTCCATGACGGTACTCATGCAAAAATCCTCCCATCAACGGGAAAACACCGAAGAGGACGAGTCTCCGGTGTTTCTCCAATACAGGCTATCTATGTACTTATTTATGCTCCGACAGCCATTGTGCAACCGCTTGAATTTCCGGTTGTTTTTTCAGCATTCCTGGAGGCATGCCGCCTTTACCTTCTTTGATAATTTTGGCGATGTCTTCAGCGCTGAGAGTTGCCCCGACTTTAGTCAGGTTCGGACCAGCGATCCCCTCCAGATTTTGTCCATGACAGGAAGCACAGTTTTGCTTGAAAATAGCTTCAGCATCAATGTTGGCAGTAGGTGCACCGCCACCTTGCGCTTCTTCTCCATGTTTTGGTGGGAAAATAATCGATCCTACGAGTGCAATGAGAAAAACTAGAAACAAGATACCAAACGAAGTGAAAAAGGCCTTCGCGGAATCAATTACGTCGTTTTGATTCATGTCTTTTTTGTTGGACCCAGCCATTGACAAAGACCTCCCGAAGCAAATAATAAAGGTTCAACTGCAATTTTACGGCAAAATCTTGACAGTTGCAAGGCGACGGCCAAACAGACAAAGAAAGTACACAATTTGCCAATTTTGTGTAAACAATCTTTTCTAGTATTGTCGCTTATATTGTGCGTAAAACAGGCAAATATTATTTCATGGTAGTTTGGTTTATATATAATGGAAGGGATAGCGGGTTGCTGTTACCTGACAAGTATGATAAAGTGTTTATATTGGTTTTTTACCGCCTTGGAAATCCGTTTTGAGGTGAATGAAGATGGCATTGGCTGCGAAAATTTTACTTGTGATCGCAAGTATTGGCTTAATTATCGTCGTGTTGCTGCAATCTGGAAAAAGTGCCGGCCTTTCGGGAGCGATTGGTGGCGGTGCAGAGCAACTGATGGGCAAGCAAAAAGCCCGTGGGATTGACGCACTTTTAGGGAAACTGACCGTTGTGTTTGCGGTTGCTTTCATGATTTTTGCGATTTTGCTCGGATATTTCTTGAAAACAGGAGCGTAATAGACGAATAGCCGAAAGACAGCGAGTGCGACTTGCTGTCTTTTTCGCTATTCCGATTGCGATGTAGATGAACGGTGAATACTACATAGTAATGGATAAATGGAGGAGCGCGGTAGAGCCACGCGAAAAAAGGAGGTTTGTGAATGACAGATCAAGAAAAGATACTCGCGTTCATGCGGGAGCAAGCTTATCACCCTATGACGGTGAAGGAGCTGGAGGAAGCGTTTGAGCTCAAGGACTCGGCTTCCTTCAAGGAGCTGGTGAAAACGCTGAACGCACTGGAAGCGAGCGGCGAGGTAATTCGCACGCGTGCGAACCGATACGGCGTGCCGGAAAAAATGAACCTGGTGCGCGGGCGTCTGCAAAGCCATCCAAAAGGCTTCGGATTTATTATTCCGGAAACGCCTGACATGGAAGATATATACGTCCACGCCAACGACATGAATGGAGCGATTCACGGCGACACCGTGCTCGTGCGTGTCGAGAAGGAAGCGGGCGGCAATCGCCTGGAAGGGCGAATTATTCGCGTCGTCGAACGGGGCATGACCCAGGTTGTGGGGACGTTCAAGGATGAGACGTACTACGCGTTTGTGATTCCGGATGAGAAACGGATCGGCAAAGATATTTTTATCCCGAAAAACGCATATAACGGAGCGGTAGACGGCCACAAGGTCGTCGCCAACATCGTCCGCTACCCGGAAGGACGGGTCAATCCCGAGGGAGAGATCGTAGAAATTCTGGGGCATAAAAACGATCCGGGTGTGGACATTTTGTCCATTATCCGCAAGTTCAACCTGCCGGAAGCATTTCCGGAGGATGTGCTGGCCGAGGCAGAAGCGGCGCCGGACGAGATTTCGGAAGAGGAGATCAAGGGACGCCGCGACCTGCGCGACCGGATGATGGTCACCATCGACGGAGCAGACGCCAAGGACCTGGACGACGCCGTTTCGCTCGAAGTGCTGGAAAACGGCAATGTCAGGCTCGGTGTGCATATTGCCGACGTCAGCTATTACGTCCGCGAAAAATCGGCTCTGGATAACGAAGCGTATCGCCGGGGCACGAGCGTCTATCTGGTCGACCGCGTCATCCCGATGCTGCCGCACCGTTTGTCCAACGGGATATGCAGTCTGAATCCAAAGGTAGACCGACTGACGATCTCCTGCGACATGGAGATGGACCAAAACGCGCAACTCGTGAAGTACGATATTTTTCTCAGCGTGATTCGCACGAACGAACGCATGACGTATGCCGATGTGCGCAGCATCCTGGAAGACAAGGACGAAGCCTTGATCGAGAAGTACAGCGAGCTCGTCCCGATGTTCCAGGAGATGGAGAAGCTGGCGTTGAAGTTGCGTTCCAAACGGATGCAGCGCGGCGCAATCGACTTCGATTTCCGCGAAGCGAAAATTTACGTCAACGATGAGGGCACCCCGACAGACATCGGGTTCCGCACGCGCTCCATCGCGGAGCAGATCATTGAGGAATTTATGCTGGCGGCCAACGAAACAGTGGCCGAGCATTTCCACTGGATGAAGCAGCCGTTTATGTACCGGATTCACGAAGACCCGAACGCCGAAAAGCTGATGGCCTTCATGGAGTTCATCACCAACTTCGGCTACTCGATCCGCGGCAAGGGCAACTCCGTCCACCCGCGCGCCCTGCAGCAGCTTTTGGAAGAGGTAAAAGGCACGCCGGAAGAGATTATCATCAGCACGGTCATGCTACGTTCCATGAAGCAAGCGCGCTACGACGCGGAAAGTCTGGGTCACTACGGCTTGTCCACCGAGTTTTACACGCACTTTACGTCGCCGATTCGCCGCTACCCCGACCTCATCGTCCACCGCCGCATTCGCGAGTGGATCGAGCAGGGCAACAACCTGTCGGAAAAGCGCCTGGCGTACTGGGCCGAGCAGATGCCGATTATCGCCGAGCACGCCTCCCAGCGCGAGCGGCTGGCGGTAGATGCCGAGCGCGAGACAGACGACCTGAAAAAAGCCGAGTTCATGAAGGAGCGCGTCGGAGAGGAGTTCGAGGGCGTCATTTCCAGTGTGACCTCGTTCGGGCTGTTTGTGGAGCTGCCCAACACGATCGAGGGCCTGGTGCACATCAGCTTCCTGACCGACGACTACTATCATTACCACGAAAAAATGTACGCGCTGGTAGGCGAGCGGACGGGCAAGCAGTACCGCATCGGGGATGTAGTGCAGGTCCGCGTGGCGAACGTCAACGTGGATGAGCGCACCATCGACTTCGAGATCGTCGGCATGACCAAGGCAGCCGGATTCCGCGGCAGCCGCGAGCGCACGCCGCGCGTCATCGACGGCCGGGGCACAGGTCGCAAGCCGACTCGCGGCAAGCAGGATCGCTCCCGCGGTGGCCGTCCCGAGCGGCCAGATCGCCAAAAGGCCAAAAAGCACCCGGCGGAAATCCGCCAGAAGTACAAGGATCGCCGCAAAGGCGAAGGGAACAAAGCTTCGCGCGGCCCAGCTTCCGGTCCAGCAACTGGAAACAAAGACGTCCTGCCGATTGGGCAGGGTGGAGAAGAGGCCCAAGGGGAGCAGCAGAAGGGCTTCTGGGAAGATTTTGTCCGCTCCAAAAAGAAAAGCCGCAAGAATGTAGTCAGCCAGGCGAAACGGAAGCGGCGTTAATTAAACGGTTGTGTAAGGGGCTTTTCGTACAGGGGAGGCCCTGGCAAGCAGGCAGAGACGAGCTTGAACAGGGAGGAGACTTCCTGTTTGCGATCGGGGGGACGCGGCAAACACGGCAGTTACCCGGCAAATGTCTTGCCACAGCGGGCAAAATTTGCTAGACTAACTGTTACGAAACGCAGTACGTACAAGCGAGGTGATCTCCATGTCAAAAGATAAAGCCGGAACCAAGACAGTCGCCCAAAACCGAAAAGCGCGCCACGATTACCACATCGAGCAAGTATTCGAAGCAGGGATTGCCCTGACCGGTACGGAGATCAAGTCGGTGCGTGCCGCGCGTGTCCAGCTTAAGGACAGCTTCGCTCGCGTACAAAACGGCGAGCTGCTTCTGTACAACGTGCACATCAGCCCGTACGAGCAGGGCAACCGTTTCAACCACGAGCCGGAGCGTACCCGCAAGCTGTTGATGAGACGGCTGGAAATCCTCAAGCTGAACGGCCTGATTCGCGAAAGAGGCTACTCGCTGGTCCCGCTGAGCATTTATTTGAAAGGCGGCTGGGCCAAAGTCGAGCTCGCACTCGTCAAAGGGAAAAAGAACTACGACAAGCGCGAAGACCTCAAGAAAAAGGACGCTGCCCGCGAAGTCGAGCGCGCCCTGCGCGAACGCCAAAAGGCCTGAGCGCTGCCTAACTGGTTTGCTTTGGCAGGCCTGGCAGCAATCGACGTTGAGTTTTGCCTGCCGCTTGTGCTATATTAAATAGGCAGCAAGCAATACACCATTTTGTACACAACAGTCTAGGTGCGGATCAATGGCTCTTCACCTAGGCTTTTTCTCACCTTATACCATGGGGGCGTTCTGGATTCGACGGGGATGGTAGAGCATGAGAAGCGAGCCGGGGGGTTGCGGACCTCGTCACCAACGCAAACGCCATTAACTGGCAACAAACAACTTTCTCTCGCTGCTTAATAACCAGTGAGGCTCTCCCACTGCATCGGCCCGTGTGCCGTGGATAGGGCTCAACTTTAACGGGCTACGCCGGAGGCTTCCGCCTGGAGCCAAAGGAAGAAGACCAATCAGGCTAGGTGCCAGGTCAGCGCGTCACTCCGCGAATCTGTCACCGAAACTCTAAACGAGTGACTGCGCTCGGAGATGCTCATGTATCGCTGTTTTCGGACGGGGGTTCGAATCCCCCCGCCTCCACCATACATATGCGAGGATACCACCTGATGAGGGTGGTTTTTTTGTATTTTAGGTATCCTCGCTATACAAGACGGTTTCAACATCGTTGATATGACTGTGTTTATGAGTGGCATGCCAATGTATAGCGAGGAACCTCGTGTTCTATTCGAGTCGGTTACCGCGATGATTACGACGTGTATTCAGCTACGACGGTCTTTTCATACAGTATGGCATCCCCTGATTTGAACTGCATCACGATGTGAATCACCTTGGTTTCTCGCTGGATGAAAACCCTGCTGACGTATTTCGCGACCAGTTGATGGATGCTCTCAGGATTGGATACTTCGCTGTCCAACAGAGCGATCAGCGTCTGTACATCGTATTTTACGGAGTCGATGTATTGCTCTGGGAGAGCGAAGGACTGCACAGAACCGGAAAGAGCGGTGTACTCATTCTGTTTGTCTGCTAGCTCCTGTTTCATCTCACTGATCATGTCAGCGTAGTATGGCTTGCCTCTTCCAGATTGGATATCCTGTTCCATCGTCTCGATACGCTTCTGCAAAAAGCTGATCTCTGTTTCGAGTGAGGATATCTGCATGTAGACATGTTTGTGTTGATCTTCGTGGTATCGTCTGATTTCCTCCTCCAGATGATTGTCTTCAAGCGACAGGCGGAGGAGAGCATTTCTCAGCTTGGCTGATACAATCTCCTCGACACGCTCTTTTCTCCATCCGACATAACTGCAATACTCCTTCCCGTGCCGTTGATAACCTCCGCATGTGTAGTATCGTTGTCCACCTCCTTTTTGTCGTGAAGAATTGGAGTTACCGACCATCTTGCTTCCGCATCTGTCGCAGTACATGATGCCGCGCAACCAGAAAGGGGAGTGGGGTTTGATTTTGAATGGATTTTGCGCCTGCCCGCCGCCATTGTGGCGTTTCTTCGCTAACTCTTGGCATCTGTCGAACAGTTCTTTGGTGATGATCGACGGATGGGCATTCTCAGTGATAATCCATTCGGAGCGATCCTTCCACTTTTTGCCCTTTGTCTGGTAGTCCTGCTTGTTCCATACTCTGCGTCCGATGTAGGATTCATTGAAGATGATTGCGCGGATTGTACTTGCAGACCATTTGCCGCCTTTCAGCGTTGGCACTCCTTTTTGGTTGAGCAGGGTGGCAATTGCCTTGTAACCCAGTCCCTCCTGAGCGTACTGATTGAAAATCCATCTGACGGTATCTACTTCCTCGCGAGGACCTAGTACCCATACAGATTTTGTTTTGTTGGCTCCGAGTGCGATGTGTTCAGTACGATAGCCATAGGGGGCATTGCCACCGTTGCTGTAGCCTTGCTTGGCGTTCAGGGACATGCCTTTTTTCACTTCAGCGGCGAGATTGACGTTGTAGAACTCTGAGATGACTTCTAACATCCCTTCAAGCAACATGCCGTGTGGTGTCTCTGGATCGGTCTGTTCTGTTGCGGATATGACCTTTACGCCGTGCTTTTGCAGTAATGCTTTGTAGATAATGTGATCTTCGCGTTTGCGCGAGAATCGATCAAACTTGTGGACGACGATGGCATCGAAATGACGATTAGGACGTTTGGCCATCGCAATCATCTTCTGGAACTCAGGGCGCTCATCTGTCTTCGCTGATTTGCCTTTTTCGAGGTATTCGCCGACGACCATCCATCCTTTCTCCTGGCAGAACTTGTGGATCGCCTTCACTTGAGCGGGGATGGACAACTCTTTTTCCGCTTGATGATCTGAGGATACGCGAGCGTAGATGACAACTTTCATGTGGATACATCTCCTTTGTGGTATGGTGTATGACTTGAAAAATGAAAAAGGCAGGTACGCCCGATGAGCGATACCTGCCTCTTGAAAACGATTTGATGATGGTCTATTTATTTTTCTTGCGCTGTTGCAATTCTGTATGCGCGGCGTCCCATTGTTGTTGGCTGACGATGGGAGGATGGCTGTTGGGTACGACGATCCATTCATCTGCATCCTTGAACTGCGTCACGCTTTTCGTGCGCTTGTTCCAGATGCGATGTCCCAGATACACCTGATTGTCGAGGATGGAGAGGACGGTCGATGGACTCCAGCGACGATCAATTGCATGTTGCAGATTGTATTCATTGAGTATCCGTGCAATTTTTTTGCCGCCCATTCCTTCCGCCGCCAACTTGAAGATGAGTTGCACAGCTTCCACTTCATGTTGTTCGCCGGGGACTAGCGTTACATGTCCATCGACGACGATGGTGCGATAGCCGTATGGAATGCGTCCTCCGCAGTGAAATCCCCGGGATGCGTTTTCTTTCATTCCCTTCAATGTCTCGTTCCTCAGATTCAGGTTGTAAAATTCAGATATAACCTCCAGCATCCCTTCCAGCAAAACGCCGTGCGGGGTGTCTGGTTCTGTTTGTTCTGTTACTGAGTACACAAAAATACCCTGCTTTTTGAGCAGGGCTTTGTAGATGATATGATCTTCACGACTGCGGCTAAAGCGGTCGAACTTATGAACCAATATGGCTTGGAAGTTCTTCTGTGGTTGCTTTGCTTTGGCGATCATACGCTGGAAAGCGGGGCGATCTGCTGTCTTTGCAGATTTGCTTTCATCGACGAACTCTTCGACGATGCTCCATCCTTTCTGATCTGCGTATCGTTGGATGGCTTCTCTTTGAGCGGGGATGGATAGCTCACGCTCGGTTTGCTGTTTGGATGATACGCGCAGATAGGCGACGACATTCATTGTGGATGCTCCTTTCAATAAAAATAACCGTACTGCGAAGAATATCAGTACGGTGGATGATGATTCTAGCATTAGCGAAGATAAACTAAGAGTCTATGAACCCTTGATAGAACGGTCTCTCTATTATGTTAGCTTCTTGTAACACGTATAAGCGGTATAAACAGTGATATACCAAGGTATTGCGCGATTACGGAGTCTTGCATTTTATCTGTGTCTCTATACTCGGAGAAGTTGTGCTCTTGCGTTTTTCAAGATGCAGATAATGAACCTGTGCTTCATTGATACCAAGGTGTCCGAGTATCGGGTAGTAGATAAGGGCCATGTTGTCGATATCCTTGTCGTCGGTATCGCCTGTAAAGCACATCTCGATTGAGTAGCTCTTACATGGTGCTATCTTCATCTTACGTTTGAGGGGCCGCGCGAGATAACGATGGCGGTCGGCATCATCGGTTAAGAGCCTGTCGCCGCCATCCCTCAGAATCGGTGATTGCTTTGGAACGATATAAATGTCGCCGCTCACTTCAATAATCGGCCCCCCGGATGATCCCAAGTCAAAGAGTGCAATCTTCAACGATTCATTTGATCTGTATTGGGAGGCGTTTGCATACCGTTTCTTGTAATGGTATCTGATGTTACATTCATAGATTTGTCGGTCGTTCTCAACGATCTCCTTGTTGATGCCATCCAGCACCGACTTCATTACGAGTAAGGGAGGTACATCATCTGCTTGCCGTTGGGTAGTAACGGTGATGTCTACTCGGTATTCTCCTTTGGGCAATGGAAGAGGGATTCCTACTGATTTTGACTTGGCTCTAAGTAGCATCGACACTTTTTCCTGAAAGGCCATCATAACAACGCTTTGTTGTCGTTCAATTTTAGTGCCATCATCAAGCTCATAATATGTGTCATGAGATAGCTCTCTCGGCTCCTCATGGACGCAAAAGTAAGAACTTGAATCAAAGGACAAGAGTACCTTCTCATCTTTCCGAAAAGCGTTAACCACTTTTGCTTTGTCCGTATAGAGACTACCATGCATTTTCATAAGATGACGCTTCCTTTGCCGAGTAATTTAACAAGCTCATCAACGTGACGCTTAATTAGAACATGAGGGCGGAGGACAATGATTTCATACTCATTTTTCTGTAGTGAACCCCCGCCTAAAGCGTCTCTAAGAAAGACTTTCTCTCCATCTTTTTGTTGAAAGATACATCTTACAGGTCTGAATAGGTCAGCATTGATGAACGATTGAATTGTCTGGAATGTATTGTAGGGTGTGCTTTTTACGTCGTAGCAGAAACGTGTATCAAGCTCTAACTCCCCGTTCTGTGTGATATGCATAATGTCTGGATCGATGCCGCCATAATACCGAAGCCAGTTATATTGATGCATGAGAAGAAAGATTCTTAGTTTTCTCTCATCCCATCCTGTTCTTGTTACAGATTGATCTAACATCTTCTCTGTTATAGCCGATGTAGGAACCATGATATAGCCATAGTTGTGCTGTTTCAAGGAAGCGGGATTTCGTTTAATTTCTTTACAGCTGTAGAATGTATCAAGCTCTGGCAGATAGTCTGGTGCAGACAATACCTGTGCCTGGAAACGTAATTTATCATCTTCTCTAATATCTCGGATAAAGTGATGAGTTTCTAACCAATCAAGAGACCATTCGATATATGATGAGTATGGAGGCAGTTTTAATGTCTCGGCGATCTTTTGTTTGCTGGAAAAATATACTTTTCCAGAAAGACCATCGCAGTACATGCATAGGTATAGATAGACCTTGAATGTAGTGTTCGCAAGTTGGGGATGGTCGGGGAAATCAGGGTAAATATCGCTTATGACTTTCCTCGGGAAAAAGAAGTTTTGCGCTGAAAGCTCAAAGTGGTTCTTACCTGGCGTGAGGTTCATCTGTACGATAGTTTTATTCAGATTCGATAGTTTTCTGGTATATTTCATAGGGCCTCCAGATGACGAAAAAAATTGTCTAAGACTATGTTAATTCAAGAGCGGTTTATTGGATATAACAAGATTCTCGAAATCTGACTTAAAAAGAAAGGAGCCAGCAATTGAAGTGCTGACTCCCATAATATGATGGTTCTAAAGCAATCCGCGTTCCTTGTAGCTTAAATAATCTGTTTCGGTCACTTCGATTACGTCTAATATGGATATCCCAACTATGTTTCCTGCTTCGGTAATCTGCGTGGATAATCTTATTTGTTCCTGCGATGGATTGACATTGCCGGCGCTTTGTTTGTGAACCAAAATACCCGATGCACACTTATGGATGATCAGATGACGGAATACGGCCCGTTGATAGGTGGTAAGGCTCTGCATCGTCTCTTCGGGAATACACTTTGTTGTCGTGATCATGTTCTTGGTATTTAACCCGATCAAAAACGTGTTTCTCTCGCCATAACTCCTAATGCTGTCCCGGCAATACTGGACAACATCTCTGGGGAGGCGAACAGTAAAATGCTGTCGTCTTTGTGGAACAGCAAGCAGATGAGCCAGTTGCAGGGTAGCCCGCAATTGTTTCGTCGCAGTAGCGTTACTGCCTGCGATACGTTGGATATCCTCGTCGGCAAGCGTAGTAAGCTGTTGGGAACGGGAAACCTGCGTCATCAGTGTATCCAAGGCATCAACAAGCTGAGCTTCTTTGAGGATATGTTGATGGAGCGCCTTTCTCGTTAATGGATGCTTTCTCATATTGTCTACCCCCTGTGCGTTATAGATAGCCTTGTTCGGCCAAGGAGAAATATCTCTCGAATCCTATAATTATGTGGTCGACGACCCGAATACCTAGAATCTCTCCAGATTGTTGCAGTCTTTTGGTTATTTCAATATCCTCTCGGGATGGAAAGGAATCGCCAGATGGATGATTGTGGACAAAGATCACTGCTTCCGCATTTCTCTTCAATACCGGGCGGAATGCCTCGCGTGGATGGATGATGGCCGCATCCAGCGATCCGACTGCGACCACTTCTGAAAACAAAATGCGCATCTTGTGATCCAAGCCGATCACGACAAAATACTCCTTGGGTAAATACTGCATCTCTACCTTGAGATGATTAAAAACATCTCTTGCAGACCGGACAACAGATGGACGCGACGTTATTGAGCATATGGTACGTGCCAAATCCAGAGATGATATGAGTTTGTAGGCCTTGACTGGCCCTATGCCCGAAATGGCTGTCAGTTCTTCTTCTGTTGCGTTCAGCAGGTCTTGCAGGGTAGGGAAGCAGGCAAGCAAGTTATGGATGACTCTTCCTTCCGGCTTCTCGTCAATGAGATGTGCCAGAACGGTCGCCAGAGTTGTTTGAGCGGTGCATTTATCTGTCATACATTACCTCCGTGAAATGAAAATAAGGAGGGCGGTAAACCCTCCTTGTGCTGGTAAAGCGATATCCTGTACAATACAATCAGCAAAGTTAATTGGGTGTGATTCCTATCTTGGTTCACATCCTTTTTTGTTTTTCTAACTGTTCCAACTGCATCTCGACGAGCACCAGCTTGACGAGAGTACGGGCATAAAGTCGCCCCCAAGCGGGACGCATTTGCTTGATATTTCGCAAACGCTTCAACGCCGCCAGCAACCACTTTCTCTTCTCACACAAATCAACATGCTTCTCCATCATCCTCACCTCCTTTCGGGCATAAAAAATGGCCCTTCTGCATCGTTCTGCAAAAGAGCCTATGATCTGATTTTCTTCCTGTTTTTCAAATACCACTGTAACTGCTTGGGATGGTTCTCCTGAAAATACTGAATGACGTATTGTTTGGCAACATCCCTCTCAAGCCTCCAGAAGCGGCTGACGTAAGCGTACAGGACGTGCCCGGCAATGTGAATGTCACCGTTCAGGGCCAAACGATTTAGAAGCACTACCAACTCATCTGATAAGCTCTGTTTGCTCTGTTCCATGCCTCTCAACTCCTTTCTTGCTAACTTCGTGTTCGACCGACCGCAAAACGTCAATCATATCAATCTGGATCTTCAGAGACTTGATGCGACTACGTATCTGCTCAAGATTACGAGCATTGATTGGATGATTGGTGTCACAGTTGCGTAGCATCTTCTCCTGAATGAGCAGATCGGCAAGTTTCAATTCCAGATTTATTAGCAACTCTCTCATAAGTGACTTCACCTCCTTCCATTGCTGGCATACGCCCTTTAGCGGTTTAATGGCAACACAAATAACCCGCTTTGACGCAAGCAGGCACGATATATCAGATTTAATTGGAGAAGAGAAAAGCTTCTTCTTCAGGAGATTATGAGTGAGGACGAATTGCAATCCTTAGTTCATGGTGCATATACTATCCGTCCATCTTCAAATCTCTCGCAATTTGTTCATAATCGATGTAGCTGGCTAGGGATGGGGGAATCGGGCCAAAGTAACATTCATCTACCATATTCGCCGCGACATCGCATAAACTGTTCACGTCGAAATACACGCTGAAGTCGCCGTTTTCCAACTGCCTCACAACCTCATCCACGTTGTCCAGACATTCAGAAAGCGCAACGACAACCCTGCTGTCATATTTGGACAACACAGCGGCAATATTATTGATTTGGTATACGTTATCATACTCGCCAATGCAAAAAGGTGCTTCGTAATCGTGGATCGCGTATTCTTCATCCACCCCAAAATGCATCGTAGCTGTTCCGCCAGTTTTTCGGGACTCATCGGCAGTGTTAGCCATTCACCAACCAGTTTCCCTTCATTGTACTTTGCCAGTTTGGCCACATAGAGCTTTACGTTCATACATGTTCCCTCCATTTTGCAAGATTTTGTTTTTCTACGATAAGTCATGTCAACTGGCACTCTGTATTTGGGATAGTCGATCAAATGAACCACCTCCTTTCAATGTTGGAAGCCTCTCACCTTCCCTGTTCGCTGTCATGCTCATCAGACGACCAAACAAAAAAGGACTGCAACCTACTGACGAACAGTAGATCTCAGTCCAAGTGTAACCGGGTGGGGCATGAAACGGCTGGTATCCCCTTGTATTTACAAACGATGAACGCCCCAAAAATATATGCAATTTTTTACTCTTTATAGGACTTTGTCATAACTTTCTTTGAGAGCCGATAGAAAGTGCAATGTCCTTTGCGATTCGGTGAATCAATTTAACCTCATCCGTTGTCAGATCGATGAGCAAGCTTCTATGAGCCTCAATCAGCATACGCTTGTCCGAAAGCTCGTTTTCGATATCTGATTTGTAGAACTGAAAAAGCTCAGCAGGCATAATTTCTAATGCTTCTATGACTTTTTCCAAAGTCGAAAGCGAAATGTTTCTATCACCATGCTCGATTCCTCCGATATAGGAGTAGTGTATGCCTGACTTATCGGCTAAGGCTTCTTGTGTTAAACCTTTTTCTTTTCTAATTGTCCTGATTCGTTCACCAATTAACTTGAGAAAGTCAGACATCGTTACCACCTCAAATACTAGCGTAGAAGAGGATACATAACGGTTATCACTAGTGTATATTAGAAATTTTTCGTTGAATTTTATGTATAGATCAAATAGCATTGATGATATGACAATATTTTCTAAAGTTCTACAGAATTCGAAGAGATAGGGTGGTATTGATTATGTCTGATGGTTATGCAACATTGGCTAGAACAATCTTGGTGCTCAAGGTAGTAGGGGGGATATCAGGACTAGTATTTTTGTCATCCTTAATAATGTTATTTTTCAAAGGTAAGCGAAAGCGTGGTCTTATATTATTGGTTGTTAGCGCCATTGTCAGCATCATTTGTGGTTGGTTACAGGATCAGATTCTCAGAATGTAAAGATAATCTAATCAATCGAGGTAGAGTGATAATCATGAATAGAATAATTCCTATACTTCTGGGGACGTTCTTTTTAATAAGCATAGTACTTTATATATTGCCAAAGAATACAATTCTTTTATCTGCGGTTCGCGGTGGTGATTTAAGCAAGGTGAACCTGATGCTCTGGCTTGGCGCTAATCCAAATGGTTCCGATGGTGAGCTAACACCTCTTAATTACGCCGTAAGAGAAGGCCATATTGAGATTGTTAAAAGGTTAATACAGGCTGGTGCGAATCCGAATCTAAAGGGAACCATCGGTGATGTAATTGACAAAGCTAATTTTGCGCCGCTTGAGGATGCCATTACATACCAATCAAATAATTTAGAATTCTTAAACACACTGTTACAGGCAGGAGCTAACCCAAATGATTATTTTACTCTGGTTCGTGCAGTTGAAAACAGAAATACAGAGGTGATAAGGATACTTTTGAATGCTGGGGCAAACAAAGATCAGCTTATTCAGATTGCACAGTTTTACCATGAACCTCAAATTATCTCGGTAATTAACAGCGGAGAAGTTGCTCAAGTTCAAGTACCGGCAAACCAATCTTCATCAGGAAATTCTGCAAAGCCCCAGTCCAAGTTAGCAAATTCACATCAGATGATAGAAGCGGCAGAAGAGGGGGATTTAGACAAGGTAAAAGAACTAGTCGAGAAAAGGAGTGATCCAAATTCTCAAGATGAAGATTCGGGTATAACTCCACTTATCCAAGCGTCCCTGTTTGGACATGTTGAAGTTGTGAAATATCTTTTACAACACGGGGCAAATCCCAATATTAAGGATGAATACGGCAGTACGGCGTTAGATAGTGCTGTCCATAATGAACCTCAGTTAAACAAAGATGTAACTGCTATAAACGAAATAGTGAAGTCTCTCATTAGTGCAGGAGCAAATGTAAACCATGTTGTGAACGGTGTGCATGTAGGTTCTACTGTACTGATCGATGCATCAAACAATGGTTATTCAGATGTTGTGAAAATGCTCTTGGAAGCAGGGGCCGATCCTAATATAACAGATGATTACAATAATACTCCTATCAGTCTTGCGTCTAATGCAGGCTATACAGAGATTGTTAAAGTACTTTTAGAACATGGGGCAAACCCAAATGTTAAGGATAGTAGTGGCAAGACGCCTCTTAATTATGCTGAAGAACACGGATATTCTGAGATCATACAGTTACTTCTGAAAAAATAAATTATGAAAGTACCTAGGATGTGTCTGAAAACTCATTATTGAGTTAGTTTAAAGATGGACGCGACATATACAAACGCTAGGAATGATTTG
>NZ_JBYTBG010000038.1:0-47044 GCF_058788915.1 Brevibacillus sp. FW301-21C12A | reverse complement strand
CTCAAGCTCCGTCTCTGCTATTCCTTCGCATTAATTCGCTTCTGCTTACGCAAGCATACAAAAAAGGCCCTCGCATTAGCGAAGGCTATGTGTTTCAACCAGATTTTTTAGCATTTTTAATATGTTTGCAGAGCAATTGCTGACTTCCGGCTATAAATGCCAATAGACTCCCCGACACAACGAGCAAAAGCAAAGCTACAACCATACCATTAAGTTCTTTAGTTGATGTAAATATTTTCTCTTGCAGCGGTTAACCGCTTGCTGGGATACGTAAAAATACAACAACCACTACAAGTTTTTTGGAGAAAAAAGCAAACGCATGTTCTGTTTTACCAGACTTTGGCGATGCAAACTTCTCTTTTTTGTCCTTTAGCAGAAAGTTTTATGTGCTAGAATTCGCTCATTCAATGCTCGTGCTACGTATTACGGCCAATATAAAAAAGCCTTTACATAGGGGCGAAGGCTTAGGACAAGGATTTACATTTGAGGTGGAACCCGGCTGTCTTTTGCTGTGACAAGCCGGGCTTTTACCTGTGCATCTGTTAAGAAAAGCTCTACTGCTAGACAAGCGGCTGGTTGTCTGTCTCTGCCAAGCGATGGCGGACGGCGTAGGAGGCGAGCTGTACCCTGTTTTCCAGTTGCAGCTTGTCCAAAATATTGCGGATGTGGTTTTTGACCGTATTTTCCCGGATCGACAAGGCATTGGCGATCTGCAGGTTCGTCTTCCCGTGCGCCACGTATTTCGCGATTTCCTGCTCCCGGTTGGTCAGCAGAGAGGGGGGAGGCTCGTCGCTCGTGGACGTGTCCATGAAAGGATAGAGCATTTTTCCGGCAAGCTTGCGCGAGTGGCGGGATTCACCGGAGATCAGCTCCTGCAAATACGATATCCAGTCCTCGTGGTTGGTGTTTTTCAGCAAGTAGCCTTGGGCGCCGTATTGGATTGCCGTAAACAGGTCGACAATGTCGTCGGAGACACTCAGCATGACGATTTTGATAAACGGGTATTGCGCTTTGATGATTCGGGTCGCTTCCAGTCCGTTGCACTGCGGCATGGAAATATCCATCAGGACGAGATCAGGCTGATGCAAGCGGCAAAGCTGGATTGCATGCTGGCCATCTCTTGCTTCGTCCACCAGTTCGAATATGGGATGCTCCGCGAGCACGCTTTTAATCGCCTCGCGCGCGTGCGGATGATCGTCTGCGATCAAAACCCGAAAAGGCATCATGGGCGATCCTTCTTTCTGAGCGTTTTTTGCATCAATAGGGATTGTTGCGGAAGGGGCACAGCCTTCTGCAAAGAATTGTAGAGGTGGCGACAACGATTGAGAATGACTCAACCTGACTATTCTGTTGCCTTTTTTTGAAGGATGTGTGAAAAGTGTCAACGATTTGGCGAGGAACGAGGGGGCGCGTGCTGCTAGCGTTGCTTGTCTTCTGCCTGCTCGCAATGGCGGCTCGCTTCGTCTACTTGCAGGCGGGGCCTGCGCTGCCTTTTTCCGGCAGCTCGGCAAGCGAGGTCAAGACGCTCCTGAACGGCTACGACGGCAAGCTCATCAAGCTGGCGACTGTGGAGGGCGTCGACTGGTACGGCGCACCCTCCGGGCAAGGCGCGGGGGCAGAAGCGATGAAGCGGGAAGTGGCGGCGGCTGGCTGGCGCTTTGTTCAGCAGGAAGGCTCGGGGTACTTTTTTGTGCGGGGCGCGGAGAAGATCGTTATCACGTTAGAGATGTGGACGGGGCGGTACGTGTTGTTTCGGATTCCGGCCAACACGCTGTAAGTCGTGAGGAAGCTGGCTCTCATTATCAAGAGCCGGCTTCTTTTTGTTTGTTCATTTCTTCCAAGGAAATGGCGTTGCAGCTTTTCAAAAAGTCGAGGATGACGCGCGTTTCCTGCTCGGTGTAACGGTCGAGCAGCGCAATCGTCTTGTGCAGGATCGAATCGAACAAAGGCGAGATGTTGTCCGGGCCATGATCGGTTGGCTTGACGACCACTTTTCTGCGGTCTTTCGGGTCTTTGGCCCGCACCACATAGCCTGCCTGCTCCAGACGGTCGATGACGTTGGTGACCGCGCCTGTCGTCAGTCCGGTCAATTCGGCAAGCTGTCCGGCTGTGACCGGACCAGACCTGTACAAAAAGTCCAGGCATTTGTGATCGGTGGCATTCAGGCCCAATTTTTCCGAGATCATTTGATGGAACATGACAGCGCGGGAGCTGTTTGTGCGAATTTCCTGGAGCAGCTCTTGCTGGATGGGGGTAAGGCTGAGTGCAGGGTGCTGGCGATCATCGCTTGACATAACTGGACCTCCGGTGTACGCTTCGAATATATCTTAATCAATTAAGATATATAATCAGTTAAGATAACTGGTTGATTAAGCTTTTTTCTGGACACAAGTATAACACAAAAAGCAAAGCGATTTTCCCCATCCTATAACGGAAAGGATTTGAGCAAAAATGAATCAGCGGGAAAAAGACGTGCACGACCTTCGCGAGGTGTTTGTTGCGCTGGTTGATGCCTGGAATCGGGGAGATGCCGCGGCGTACGGGGATTGTTTTACCGAAGATGCGGACTACGTGACGTTCATGGGGCAGCATCTGAAGGGAAGGGCGCAAATCGCCGAGGTGCATGGGTGGCTGTTTCACGGGCCGTTGAAAGGTTCGACATTGGAGTCGAGCGCTCTTGCTGAATGCAAGCCGCGGTTTCTTGCAGAAAACGTAGCTGTGGTGCACGCAACGGGCGAGGCCAGACTGGCGAATCCCGAACAGGACCCAAACGACAGAGACTCGATCAATACGAATGTGGTCGTCAAGCAACGTGGCGTGTGGAAAATTACGGCGTTTCACAATTGCCGGATTCAGGAGCTTCCGACAGGCCGGAGGTAGTGCGCTCCGCTTTCCACTGCGCATACTTTTCCGGCAAACAAACTGCGCACGGACGATAGCCCGCTGCCAGAGCCGTTTTTTCATCGGCAAAAAACACCCGCTGGGCCACATACCCGCCTTTGGCTATAGCCCGCAGAGCGGAGGGGCAATCGAGGCGTCCGTATATGTGGCGCCGCCGATATCCTCCCAGCGTACCGCGAGAGTAACTTTGGTTAGGGCGGCGGTCGGCCCCGAGAAGGGTGTAGGTTTTCAGGCCGTTCTGTTGGTGGCTTGCGCCGGGCTTTTCGCTGGCATGCATGCGGCTTCCTCCTGTTTTGGATTGTCATTTCGCCCTCGACAAAAGGAAGCCGCGCAGCCAGGTTGATGCTTTTTCGAGCAGGAGTATTTAGGAGAATTTCGGGATCGCGAACCAGGCGGTCAGGCGGTGGTTGAGCTGCTCTTCAGACAGCTCCGGGAACAGCCGTGCTTCCACTGCCATGTCGTACAGGCGCTCCATCGGCTCGCGGCTGTCCGCTTTTTTGGCTTTCGCGTCGTTTTTCAACAGCTCCCAGATGCCGACGACGTATTCGCGTCTGGTCACATCCTGTTTGCGGAAAAAGTAGTCCAGGCGCTCTACGTGGTCCATGAACTCGTCCCCGAACCGTTTTTCCACCTCGCCGCGCAGCAGCGCGATTTCTGCTTCGTACATCGGACGTTCTTTGCCTTTTTCTTTTCCGATCCACGGCGTTTCCAGCACGAGCGGCAAGTGGCGGATTTTCTCGTGGTTCACGATGTAGCTCATGGCGTCGAAGCCGATCAGTCCGGCACCGATGGGCGCGTGGCGGTCTTTTTGCGCTCCGCGGAAGTTTTTGCTGTCGTTTAGGTGGACGACGGTGAGGCGATCCAGCCCGATAATCCGGTCAAACTGCTCCAGGACGCCGTCAAAATCGTGGACGATATCATAGCCCGCATCGTGAATATGGCAAGTGTCCATGCAGACGGCGAGCTTGCTGTTGTCTTCCACTTTTTCGATGATCGCGGCGATTTCCTCGAAGCTGCGCCCGATCTCTGTTCCTTTGCCCGCCATCGTTTCCAGCGCGATTTTTACGTCGGTGTCTTTGACCCCGGCGAGCACTTCGTTCAAGCCTTCTGCGATTCGCGCAATGCCGTACTCCGCGTCCTTGTCCGTATAGGCGCCCGGGTGGAGCACGATGTTTTTGACGCCGATGTAGTCTGTCCGGCGAATTTCTTCCTGCAGGAAGCGGACGGCCAGCTCGAAGGTGTCTTCCTTGTAAGACCCCAGGTTGATGATGTACGGGGCATGGACGACGATTTCCTCGACGCCATTTTTGGCCATGACTTCCTTGCCCTCGGTGATGTATTGGTCTTCAATCGGTTTGCGCCGCGTGTTTTGCGGTGCTCCCGTGTAGATCATGAACGTGCTAGAGCCGTAGGAAGCGGCTTCCTCGGCGGCATTGAGCAGTCCTTTTCCGGAGAATGAGACGTGCGAGCCTATTTTCAGCATTCAGGTGGAACCTCCTTTGGTTAGTAAAGAAAACGCCATAAATAAAAGGTAGCGTATGACTCCCAGCTCGTCCAATGGCGGGACAGCGCAACGATTTCGGCTTTGGTCGGCTTTCTGTCCGTACCTTGTACGTATTTGATGGCATTGTGCAAGCCGACATCGTCAATGGGAAAAGCAGACGGCATCCTCAGACAGCGCATGAGGACGTAGTTGGCTGTCCACGGACCGATCCCGCGAATGTTGACCAGTGTTTTCTCTGCGTTTTGATAATCTCCTCCGTCCCATAATAGCTCCTTCGACAGTTTCCCTTCAACGATGAGTTGTGCTGCGCCGATCAAATACTCGCACTTTTTGGCAGTCATCCGCAGCACAGCGAGGTCTTGCACGGTCCGCTCTGCAATGGTTTCCGGAGCAGGAAACACCCAGTATGTTTTGCCTTCGCACACGACGGGCCGTCCGAAATTTTCCACGAGCCGCCGCTTTAATTTGTAGGCGTATGTCAGGTTGATCTGCTGTCCGAGAATCCCCAGCTCATCGCTTCAAACAGGTCGGGGATGCCCATGTTGCGCAGTCCGTAAAACGAATCGACTGCCCCTTTCAGCAGGGCGTCTTTTTGCGCCATGTCGTAAAAGGGAGCCAGATTCGTCCCCAGATCGAACCAGTCGTAGACGTACTCCGCGACCCGCGCGCGCACGTCTGCTGTGGGAGTGGCGTCGCCGAGAAAGCGAATGTGCAGGTGCGCATCTTCCTCTGCGCGAATTTCTACGACAGGCGTCTGGCCTGCGATCGGGATTGCTTTGTATAGGCGATCGTTTTCAATCTGATACAGGCACTCGTCTTTGGCGCGCGACAAATAATGCGGGTTTTGCGTAAAGGAAAAAGGTGTTGGCACGTGCAAGATGAATTCCTCTCTATTATCGACCCAAGCCCCGGCGGGTAGACCACGGCTCGGCAATTGTGCGGCTGTCTTTCTGCTTTTTTCCGTCATTAAAAAAGCCTCCCTTGTCAGTCTGGCGGCAACCTTCTTAGTTGTATAACAGGAAAGCTGGGCTGTCATTTCGTTATCTTGCTATTTTATTGGAATAGCCGTGCGGATGAGTCCGGCGGAGGATATACTGACGGTGGAGGTGGGCGAAATGGAGCTGGGTGTCACCGAAGAGAGATGGAAAGCGATCATCACCAACGATGCGTCCTATGACGACCAGTTTTTTTACGCAGTGAAAACGACCGGAATTTTTTGTCGGCCATCGTGCAAGTCGAAGCCGCCAAGATGGGGCAATGTCCGGATTTTTCAGCAGGCGAGCGAGGCGATTCGCGAAGAGTTTCGTCCGTGCAAAAGGTGCAAGCCTACGGGACAGCGTTTGCCCGATCGGGAATGGGTCGCGCAAATCACCAACTATATCGACGCTCACTACAGCGAAAAGCTGACGTTGGCCCACCTGGCAGACATGTGTCACGGCAGTCCCTATCATTTGCATCGGACATTCAAGCGGATCAAGGAAATGACCCCTGTGGAATACATTCAGCAAAAACGGATCGACAAGGCGAAGGAACTGCTGACGCGCTCTGGCAAGCCGATTGCCGCGATTTCTGCGGAGGTAGGCGTGCCGAATACGCCGTATTTTATCACGCTGTTCAAAAAAACAACGGGACAGACGCCGAGCGAATACCGCCAAAACCAACTGCACGGGAACCAATAATCAGCGGTAGGCTGCGAACAAGATGTGATATCTTGGAGAGAGAAGATCGTGCTGGCACGATCAGGCTGTTCGCAGTCTACTCAGTATGGAGAAAAAGGGGACCTGCCAACATGGGCGATCAAAAAACGCTGCTGCAAGCTTTCAATCAAACGACCTATCAAGTCGCAGGGCACAGCAAGAGGGACATCCGTCAATTGCAGCGCATTTTTCAAGAGGTGGACGGCGATCTGGCTGCGGATGTGTACGGATCGGGAGAAGTCATCGACAACTTTCAAAACAAGATGGCGAAATATTTGGGCAAAGAATCGGCCGTCTTTTTCCCGAGCGGCACGATGGCCCAGCAAATCGCCATGCGCATCTGGTGCGACGCGAAAGGAATCCGCAAAGTGGCCTACCACCCGCTCTGCCATCTGGAGATTCACGAGGAGGACGGGCTGCGGAAGCTGCATCAGATCGAGCCTGTGCTGCTTGCCGACAAAGACCGGGTGATCTCGCTTGCGGACGTTCTGGGCATGAACGAAGAGATCGCCTGCCTGCTGCTGGAACTGCCCCAGCGCGAGATCGGCGGACAGTTGCCGCCGTATGAAGAGCTGGAAGCGATCTCCCACTACTGTCGGGAAAAAGGCATTCGCCTGCACATGGATGGGGCGAGGCTTTTGGAAACGTTGCCGTACTACCAGAAAACAGCCGCCGAGGTCTGCGCCTTGTTCGACAGTGTCTACATTTCCATCTACAAAGGGATCGGCGGCATTGCCGGAGCGATTTTGGCAGGGGACGCCGCTTTCACGAAGGAAGCGATTGTCTGGAAAAGACGGCATGGCGGCGATTTAATCAGCCTGTATCCGTACATCATTCCGGCTGACGTCTGCTTCGAGGCGAGAAAGGACAAGTTCGCCGAGTATTACGAGCAGGCCAAGGAGCTTGCCGGATTGTACAACCAGTGCCACGGCATTTCCACGCGGCCGACTGTGCCGGTATCCAACATGTTTCACGTTCACATCAGCTTGCCCAAGGAGCGGTTGGAGCCTATCCTGCTCGCCGTGTGCGAGGAGACGGGAGTGGGGCTCTCGCATTATGTTCGGGAGGTAGACGAGGCTACCAGCTACTATGAGGTCAGCCTCGGCGACCGCTATGCGACGATCCCGAAGGAAAAGCTGCAAAACGTCTTTCAGGTGCTCGATCAGAAGTTAAGAGAGGCTTTGCAGGCGTAGCAGGGAGCGTTCATGAGCGAGCGAGGAATTTTTGGCAGTTGTACACGATGACAGGTAGGCAAGCGGCTTGAGTGGGGTACACTAGCGGAATAAACTTGAAAAAAAGCAGGAGGGCCACTATGCGAATCAGCTTGGCGAGTATTTTTGTAGACGATCAGAACAAGGCGCACAAGTTTTACACGGACGTCCTCGGGTTCGTGACCAAAATGGATATTCCAATGGGCGGGGGCAAATGGTTGACGGTGGTGTCTCCGGAAGACCCGGATGGTGTGCAACTCGTTTTGGAGCCAAACACGAATCCTGCGGCTTTGGCCTACCAAAAAGCCATTTTTGAGCAAAACATCCCGGCGACGGCGTTTGAAGTGAGCGACGTTCACAAGGAGTACGAGCGGCTGACCAAGCTCGGCGTCGTCTTTACGAAGGCGCCGACGGAAGCCGGAGACGTGACCTTGGCTGTATTGGACGATACGTGCGGCAATCTGATCCAAATTTATCAAATGTCTTGAGCAGGGCAGAGCGCCGATAAGGAAAAGGAACGGCCATTTTCCAAAAACTGAAACATTTGCACGTTGCTCCCGTATGAAAAAAGAAAGGGTTTGCAGGGGAGGGGTAGCCGTGTTTCAGGAATTGAACGGCCAGGTTGCACAAGTCAAAGCCCAACTGCGCCAAAAGCTTCATGCGGAGCACAATGTGAAGCTTTTGCAGGAGCAGTACAAAGAAGCCGTGCAAAAACGCGAGTTGCTGCACAAGCAATTGCAGCGGGAGCAGCGCGACGTGGATAAATTGACCGGCATGTCCTTTGGCGCGTTTTTTTACAGCCTGATTGGAAAAAAAGAAGAGAAGCTGTCCAAGGAAACGGAAGAGCTTTTGCAAGCGAAAATGAAGTACGAGGAAGCGGCCGATACCGTAAAAGAGCTGGAAGAGGAGCTTGCAGAGGTAGAGCGCAGGCTGCAGCAGATGTCGGATCTGGAAGCGCGGCTCGTCGCTCTGCTCGTCGAGAAGGAGCGGCTGATTCGCAAGCAGCGGCCTGAGCTGGCGATGCAGCTACGTGTACATACCGAGCGGGAAGCCGAACTGGGAGCGCACGAAAAAGAGCTGCAAGAGGCGATCAGCGCGGGGAGTGCCGCGATTTTGCAGCTCCGCAAGGCGATCGACAAGCTCGACTCCGCCAGCTCCTGGGGGACGTGGGACATGCTCGGCGGCGGTGCGATTTCCACCGCGATGAAGCACAACCGGATCAACGAAGCCCGCGAGTCGATCCACCAGGCGCAAAAAAGCTTGCGGCGATTCGAGCGGGAGCTGCAAGACGTGCAGCGCCAGAGCCACATTCGCATCGAGATTGGCGAAATGCTGACCTTCGCAGACTTTTTCTTCGACAACATCATTACCGACTGGATCGTCCAGGATCGTATCTCGACGTCGCTGCGCCAGGCGAAGGAAAAGCGGTCGAAGGTGGAAAGTCTGTTGAACGACCTCCAGCGGGAGCTGAAGGCGGTGGAAGCCGAGATAGCCGAGCTTCGGCAAAAATCGCTTGCTTTAATTGAAAATGCGTGAGGCAAAAAGCAAAAGCCTGATCGTCCCCAACCAGACTGGATGCGATCAGGCTTTTTGCTATTGCTGTCGCTATTCGCGGCTGCCCGCCTCCACCCCGAAGCGTGAAAACAACTGCCAGATCAGCTCGCGCCTGCTGGATACCCCCGTTTTCACGAAAATCGACTTCAAATGATCCTGCACCGTATAAGCGGAGATGTGCAACGCGCGGGCCAGTTCCTTGGTGGACGAGCCGCGGACGATCTGGCCGAGAATCTGCTTTTCCCGTTCGGACAATCCGTACGCTTCGCAGACCAGCGGGAGAATATCGGCAGGCTTGGCCGGACCGAACAAGACGGCGAGGTGGACAGCGCCGTCCATGCCGTGCATCGGGCTTGCCTGAATCGTGACATACGGGCCGTCCGGCATGCGGATGCACACTTTGGCCATGGAGGCTTTCGGGGCAGGCTCGTTCAACTGCGCCAACGCCCGGAAGCAGACGGCGCGCACTGGCCGGGGCAAAGTGTGGCGATCGATCGACTCCCACCTGCGCAACAGCGAAAGCCACCTGTCTGCGGTGGCGTTGGCCGAGTGGATAGCCAGCCGCTCAGACATCATGACGATTCCCGTCTCTTCCTCCATCCAGGAGGTGTCCTCGGCTGGCAGGGAGAGGGCTGTTTTTCGCAAATGGTAGGCGATCAGCGGTGCCAGCTCTGCCATCCACTCGCGCTCCTCCTCGCTAAAAACAGGACGCCCCTGAAAGCGAAACAGCGTCAAAAATCCCCAGCAAGCCCCATCGTACTTGAGCGCTGCTCGCAACTCGTCAGCAAAGCCTGCCGGGAGCAAGACGTTGCGGTAGCGCTCACTCTTCGCAAGCTCTCCGCCTGTCGCTTGATACAGCGTGGCGACAGGCTCTGCCGCCCTGCTCAGTTGTTCGTAACGGATGAAGTCTTCGCGTAAATATTCGTGCTCGAAAATGCCGTGGTGTATCGCTTCCACGCCGTCTTCCGTGATCGCGCCTGTCGACAGCAGCGTCTGCGGGTCGACCGCCGTGCAGCAAGCCCCGTCAAAAGGCAGGAACTCCCGCAGCAACTGCAGGAGTGCCGTCCGGTAATCCTGGGAGGAAGCGGGGTGGCGCCGGGCGAGCGCGAGCAGTTTTCGTTTGCTGGCTTCCCATTTTGCATTCATCTGCGCGTTCTCCTGTGTGGAGCGAGCGAAGGAAATCCCATATTTGTGGGATGGTACTCCCTTGGCTCATCTCTATAATTGAGAATAATTCTTAATGAATGCGGGCCAAAAGTCAACGCTCGTCGCCCGATTTCCCCGATCTATCCATTACGCAAGGAGTTGGAAAAGACCTCATGACATTTATTTACCGTCAATTTGCCCGTGTCTTCGTCGGCGGGCTCGCTGCCATGGCGCTTTTGGCAGGCTGCGCAGCCGATACGTCCAATCAGCAAAAGGAAGCGGCGAGCGCATCCAGCGACAGCCCAGCCGCCGCGATCACGCTGCTGACACCGAAGGCTCCCTCCCTGATTCCGGCCGTCTATATGGAAAACACAGCGGCAGCAGGGACGTTCAAAGTAGCCACTTGGGACTCGCTGGAACAACTGCTGGCTGGCATCCAGAGCGACGAAGCGCCGCGGCGCAGATTCTTGCGCAGGCTCAGCGCAGGACGGCCGAGGCGGGACTTGCGGCGCGTGTCACGTTGCAGGAGGGAACGGTGGACGCGCTGCCTGAGCAGCCGGCCTACGCAGCGGCGACCTGCCTGCTCGTGCTTCATTTTGTCAAAGGACTTGCGGCAAAACGAGAGCTGCTGCAGCAAATCGCGGCTCGCTTGCGGCCAGGCGCCCCGTTTTGTCTCGCGACGATTGCGGGCGATCCGCAGTCGCAGTCGTTTCGCTTGCAGACGCAAGCCTGGCAGACACATATGCTCGACAACGGCATCGCCATGGCGGAGTGGGAACGTTTTGCGGCTTCGCCCGGCAACGAGTCCGATCCAATCCCGGAATCTCACGTGCAGGCGCTGATGGCGGAGGCTGGCTTCGAGCACGCTACCCGCTACTTCGGCTCCTATCTGGTCCACGCCTGGTTCGCAGTGAAAAGGTAGCGGGGAGAACGGCCCCCCTGCCCCGAAAGGACGCGCCAGTGACAAACATCGGCCTGGGCCGAGGGCGAGTACTTGCGTCAACAAAACCAACCCGATACGACCGCTTTGCCTGCCCGCAGGCGGTCACACCCATCTTGTGAAACACGGCGGGACGTTTTTCACAGCAAAAGGACGAGAGCTTATGGATAAAGACAAAATTGTCGTAGTGGGTGGCTACGGCTACGTGGGCGCGACAATATGCAAAGAGCTGGGGAACCTATACCCCGGCCGCGTGTATGCGGCAGGGCGCAGCCTGGAAAAAGCGGAAGCGTTTTGCCGGGAAACGGCGGGGAAAGTGCGTCCGCTCCGGTTCGACCTGCGCCAGCTATGACGTGACGCTCCATCACCGCCGGGTGTCCGTCCGAAGCATGACAGACGGCAAGCTCGCCGACTTCGGGGGCCATCTGGGGAAAAAGCAGGCGTACCGCTTTCCTTTTTCCGATCAACAGACATTGGCCCGGACGCTCGGTGTCCCATCGGTATCGACGCGGCTGTGCTTCGACCAGGAGTGGGTAGCGCGGCTTGCGGCAGGGCTGTGCCGATTGCTGCGCAAGCCGCGGGTGCGCGAGGCAGCCGTAGCGGCGTTTGCGGGGCTGAAAATGGGCGATGACCGCTTCGCCGTGAAGGTCGAGGCACGGGGAAAAGCGGGAAAGCGCGCGGCCATCGCGGAGTGTCTTTTGCACGGGCACGATCAGTCGAAAATGACCGCCAAAGTGGCTGCCGCCGTCGCAAAAGCGTTGTATTCACAAGCTTTTCCGCATGGGGTGTACCATATTGAACAGTTGTTTAAACTGGAACAAATGAAGAATTGGCTCGAGCAGGAGGCTTCGCTCTGCGTCACTGTCAAGGAAAGCCGTTAGTCTGTGCAGGGTCGGGAGAACGATTCTTCCGGCCCGAGCTGTTGACAAGGAGTTATTCCCGTTTTATAATTATCTCAAATTAAAGATATTCACTGCACATACTCGCTTGCTTGTCGCCAGACTTCCTCGCGTGCAGTCAGTATCCAGCGCAATCGCAATCCAACGTTTTTGTTTCTCTAATATCTCAAATTTAAGATATTAAAAATCCAGAAAAAATGAAGCCATTCGCGACGATGAGGAGGAGTTTTTTATGAGCGAGTTTTCTGTATTGGTGAAAAAACGGCGGTCCGCCAATAAATTTGTCCCGTCCGTTCCGATCTCTACGGCTGACATCGAGGACATCATGTCGCTCGTCAAGTTTGCGCCATCTGCTTTCAATTTGCAGCACGCGCACTATGTCGTCGTCACAGACCCGGAGACGAAGGAGCGAGTATATGAAGCGGCGCAGAGACAATATAAGGTAAAAACAGCTTCGGCAGTCATCATCGTGTTGGGCGACCTGGAAGCCTACAAAAACGCAGGCCGCATCAACGAAGGGCTGCTGCACCTGGGCGTCATGGACCAGCGCGAATACGATCATACTGTTTCGTCTGTCCATTCCTTTTACGAAGCAGGGGGAGAGCCGTTCAAACGGGACGAAGCGATTCGCAACGCCAGCTTGTCCGCTATGCTGTTCATGCTCGCTGCCAAGGACAAAGGCTGGGATACTTGCCCGATGATCGGCTTCGATCCGGAGGCGGTCCGCGAGATATTGCAAATTCCTGACCGCTACGTCCCGGCGATGATGATTACGATCGGTAAAGAAGACACGTCCAGCCAACGTGTACGAGGATACCGCAAGCCAGTCGGAGAGTTCGTCAGCTACAACACTTTCCGGTCCGAATCAAAAACAGGAGGTACAAGCAAATGACACAGCAAACAGCAGGCATTCACCATATTACCGCTTTTGTGAAAAGCGCACAGGACAACGTCGACTTTTACGCAGGGATTCTCGGCCTGCGCCTGGTCAAAAAAACAATCAACTTCGACGCCCCGGAAGTGTACCATCTGTACTTCGGCAACGAGGTAGGCAGCCCGGGTACCGCGATCACCTTTTTCCCATGGGAGACAGCGCGCCGCGGCCGTGTAGGCGGCGGGCAGGTTGGCTATACGACGTTTCTGGTTCCGACAGGCTCCATGGCTTTCTGGGAAGAGCGCCTGAACAAGTTCGGCGTCGAGTACAAGCGTGTGGAACGCTTTCACGAAACGTACCTGCAATTTACCGACAGAGACGGCTTGCAGTTGGAGCTTGTCGAGCGCGAAGGCGGCCCCGCGAGCAAGTGGGCATTCGGAGGCGTCCCGGCTGACAAAGCGATCAAAGGGTTCGGGGGAGCGATCCTCTACAGTGTCGCGCCCGGCCACACCATGGCAGTATTGGAAAAACTGATGGGCCTGACCAAAGTAGGCGAAGAAAACGGCCTCGTCCGCTTCCGGGCGCACGGCGACCTGGGCAATGTCATTGACGTCAATGCCGAGCCGATGCCAAGGGGAGCAGGGGGAGCGGGTACCGTCCACCATATCGCCTGGCGGGCCAAGGACGACCAGGATCATCGCCTGTGGCAGTCGCGCGTGGCGCAAGCGGGCCTTCAGCCGACAGACATCGTCGACCGCCAGTATTTCCATGCGATCTACTTCCGCGAGCCGGGCGAAATCTTGTTCGAGATTGCCACCGATCCGCCAGGCTTTGAGCGCGACGAACCGTTTGACGCATTGGGCGAAAAGCTGATGCTGCCAGAGTGGTACGAGCCGCATCGCGCCCAGATCGAGCAAGGCTTGACCCCGATCACTGTACGCGTACTGGAGGAGGATAAGTAATGAAGCACATTTTTCGCAAAGGAACGGACCTCGCCGCTCCCACCTTGCTGCTGCTGCACGGCACGGGCGGAGACGAAAACGATCTGGTGCCGCTGGCGCAGCTCATCCATCCGGGGGCTTCTGTGCTCAGTGTCCGAGGCAATGTTTTGGAAAACGGCATGCCGCGATTTTTTCGCCGTCTGGCCGAGGGTGTTTTCGACGAGGAAGATTTGGTCTACCGCACGGAGGAGTTGCACGAGTTTTTGGATCAGGCAGCGGTCCAATACCAGTTGGACAGGGAAAACATCGTGGCAGTCGGGTATTCCAACGGTGCCAACATCGCCGGGAGCCTGCTGTTTCACTATTCGAATCCGCTGCGCGGCGCGATTTTGTACCACCCGATGGTTCCGCGGCGCGGGATTCCTCTGCCTGACATGAGCGGACTTTCGGTGTTCATCGGGGCGGGAACGAACGATCCGATCTGCTCACCGCTGGAGTCCGAGGAACTCAAGCAGCTTTTGGCCTCGGCGGGTGCCGACGTGACGCTGCATTGGGAATCGAACGGCCACCAGTTGACCAGGATGGAAGTAGAGACTTCGGCCCAATGGTTTGCGAAACAGTTTAGCGAGTGACAAAAAAAGCAGCAGAGCCGCGACGTTCTGCTGCTTTTTTGCGTGTTCCTGCCAGCCGACGCCGCTTGGGCCGAGCAGCGGCATCATGATTTCCTTACATTCCGATCGGAGGAAACGATTAGAGGAAAAGGCACAGAAGGGAGCGGCCCGAGCTTGTCGCAAGCCGCATCTACGCCGTTTTGTCAACGCTTGTTCATCTGACGTTCATACAGTTCCGCTATCATGAGGGAACCGCAAGCCATGCGGGCATGCAGACGAGCTTTAACGCCAGCAGCAGCCAACAAAGTGGCCAAAACCTACCCGCCTATCAGGTGGCGATCACATCCCAAGAAATGGCGTAACAGGCTGAAACAAAGGAGATGCTACCTTGTATAATCAGATCAGCCCGCGATTTGGCTGGCAAGCTTCAGCCCGCTGGCGCAAGTCTCTGGATACGTGCCGGAACGTAAGGAGGGGAGCCAGATGAAAATAACGATTCTCGTAGCAGACGACGATGCGCACATTCGCGAACTACTGCGATTTTATTTGGAAAAAGAAGGGTATCGGGTGCTGGCTGCCGCAGATGGCAGTCAGGCGTCGGCATTGCTTGAGCGGGAGAAGGTGCAACTGGCGATTGTCGATGTGATGATGCCAGGCAAAAACGGCTGGGAGCTGTGCAAGGAGATTCGCGACTACTACGACCTTCCCGTCATCATGCTGACGGCAAAAGGCGAGGTGCGGGACAAGGAGAAAGGGTTTTTGGCCGGAACCGACGACTATTTGACCAAGCCGTTTGAGCCGACGGAATTGCTCTACCGGATCAAAGCCTTGCTGCGCCGCTACCAGATGGTCAGCAAACAGGTCATTGTCATGCACGATACCGTCATCGACCGGGTGAGCCACGTCGTGAAAATCAAGGACGAAGCTGTACACCTCCCGCTCAAGGAGTTCGAACTGCTCGCCCAGCTCGCCAGCTTTCCCGACCGGACCTTTACGCGGGATCAACTGCTGGATTTGGTCTGGGGCGGAGACAACGAGAGCGACAGCCGCACGATTGACGTCCACATCAAGCGGCTGCGGGAAAAGTTTACGGACAAAACGGACGACTTTGTCATTTCGACCGTTCGTGGCCTCGGCTACAAGCTGGAGGTGCGCAACGGATGAAATCGCTCTACTTCCGGGTCGTCCTCCTGTTTGTCGCGATTGTCCTCATCAGCGGAACGCTCGGCTTTTTGCTCGCCAACGAGTACTACCAGCGCAACATGCGCGCCTACAACGAACAGAAAATTGCGCGGATCGGGCAGGAGATCGTTGCTTTGTACACGGACAAATCCGGCATGGATCTGCACGCGTTTATGACACATGTCGCCAACCTCAATTTTCAGTTGTACCTCGTGGACGAGCGCGGACAAGCGACATCGTTCGGCGCGCCTTTTCGCGACCACCAGCTCGCACGAGAGACGGTGCAAAAGGTGCTGGCCGGGGAAATGTACAGAGGGATCACGGAAGAACAGCACGGGTTGTTCGTGACCGGATTTTTCGAGAATACGCTGAAAAACAGCATCGGCTTGCCGCTGGAAGCGGAAGGGAAAACATACGCCTTGTTTGTGCGGCCCAGCATCGAGCAGCAATTTGGCGAAGTCCACGTAATGTTTGCCGTGCTCTTGGCTGCGATGTTTCTGCTCAGCCTGCTGTTCATCCTGGTGTTTACGCGTTATTTGGTGCGGCCGATTCAAAAGCTGAGCCACGCGACGAAAAAGCTGGCGGAAGGCGAGTACGAAATCCAGCTCGACATCGCCCGCAAAGACGAAATCGGCGAACTGGCTGCCAACTTCGCGCAAATGGCCGAGTCGCTGAAGCAGCTCGATGACATGCGCCAGGAGTTTGTGTCCAACGTCTCGCACGAAATCCAGTCTCCGCTCGCCTCCATTCAGGGCTTTTCGCAGGCGATCCGCAGCGGTGGCGTGACGGAGGTGCAGAGGGATGAGTACTTGACGATCATCGAGGAGGAGAGCCGCCGTCTCTCATCTTTGAGCAAACAGCTTTTGACGCTCGCTTCACTGGATAAAGAGACGGGCTTGTACGAGCCGACTGTCTATCGGCTGGACGAGCAGTTGCGACAGGTCGTTTTGCTGCTGGAGCGCCAATGGCAGCAAAAAAGCCTGGAGTTAGAGCTGGATTTGCCGGACACGCTCATCACGGCAGACAAGCAACTGCTGAATCAGGTGTGGATCAACCTGTTGTCCAACAGCATCAAGTTTACTCCGCCGCACGGCACGATTTCCTTGTCGATCCAGCAAGCGCCGTCTGATCTCGTCGTGACGATTCGCGATACGGGGATCGGCATTTCGGAGGAGGAGCGGCAGCATATTTTTGAGCGCTTTTACAAAGGGGACAAGTCCCGCAATCGGGAAGCGACAGGCAGCGGGCTTGGACTCGCGATCGTCCATAAAATCGTGCAGGCGGCAAAAGGCATCATCGACATCGACAGTGACATAGGAGCAGGCACGACAGTCAAGGTCAGCCTGCCCGCGCATGAACGCCCCCGGAAGTAAGACAGGCCGGGGGCGCTTTCGTTTGCTGCGGAGTCATAAATGCAGCGGCTATCCATTACGCTAGGAAAAGGATGTTGGCTTTCCGACGCAGAGGCAAATGCAAATTCGCGGAAAAGTGCCCGGACGCCGAACAGCGCAAAACCATACTTTTTTCCGACAAAGAGGGGCTGCGGGATGAATACTGGACTCTACGATTACTGGCTCGTCTTTCTGGCAGGCTTGTTCAGCGCTCCCCACTGCCTGGGGATGTGCGGCGGGATCATGTCGGCCATGACGCTTCAGTCCAAAGCGTCTCTGTTGCAAACGATTCTGGCTTACAATGCGGGCCGGATTGTGACGTATATGGCCGTAGGCGCATTCATGGGTTTCGCCGGGTCGTTTGTGAATGCGGCAGGCGTGGTCATCGGATTGCAGGGCATTGCCAATATCGCCGGAGGGCTGTTCATCATTCTCTGGGTCGTCAAAAAGTTCGCTTTGCCCTTGGACAAATACAGCCCGCTCCAGCTTTCGTCCGCGCAAAAGTTGTTGCACCTGCTCAAATCACGGCAAGGAATCGCGCCAGTGCTGGTCAGCGGGCTTTTGCTCGGCTTTTTGCCGTGCGGGCTGACCTATACGATGCATATGAAAGCAGCCGCGACCGGAAGCATGGCGCAAGGGATGGCGACTTTGGGCGTGTTTGGCCTTGGCACGTTGCCCGCGCTCGCGGCGATTGGCCTGTTTTCTTTTGTCCTGACCAAAACACTGCGTGTCAAGGTGCTCTTCGTCGGCAATGCGCTCGCGCTATGTATCGGAATCTTGTCTGTGTTGCGCGGCCTGGCGATCAACGGCTGGATTCCTACCGTCAACCCGTGGCTGTGGTAGGTGAGGCGGCGGGCTCATGGCTCGACGCGAAAAGGATAGGTGGTGCTCATGGCTTTGCCGTCAAGCTCAAATGTAATCGTAGCCAGCCAATCGCCCAGCATGGTCGGTATGATTTGCGCGACGTATTCACCTTCCTTTTCCTTCACGGCTTCGAAGACGATTGCCCCGTGGTCCATGTTCGGCATGGTCAGGGAGACGGATACGGTAGCAGTTTCCAGCTTGGCTGCATGTTCGGCCGGAACGGTTATGTGCAGCGCGTTTTCCTGCACATTTCTGGCCGGAGACGGTTCGAGCGTTACTTGCAAGGGAATGGACAGTTCCTCAAGCATCGGCGTGTTCGTTTGCTGTGCGGCAGCGGTACTGGCGTGCCCGACATGGTCCTGGGGGGCACAGCCAATGAGGGTAAATGGAGCCAGCAGCAGGCACGACAGCCGAAGGGCGACAAATTTGCGCATCATGTTCACCACTTTCCCATAAGTTACAAGCTTCCCTATCGTATTCACGGCCGCTGCCGTTCATACTTCATCTTCTACGAAATTGTCCTGGCGCATAGGTTGGACATGAGGACATGTTCGGAAGCTGAAGGGGAGTTTTTCATGACCATCCACCAAACGTATCAGGTTACAGGCATGACCTGCGCCGCCTGTGCCAATCGGATTGAGAAGCGGCTGCGCAAGGTCCAGGGTGTGCAGGAGGTACACGTCAATCTGACGACCAACAAGGCGCGGGTAGCCTTTGACCCTTCGCTGACCAACGATCAGGAGATCATGACGAAAATCGAACAGCTCGGTTTTTCCGCGAGCTTGAAGCAGGAAGAGACGCACGGGGAAAAAAGAGCGCTGCTCTGGCGGTTTATTTTCTCGGCCATTCTGACGATGCCGCTGTTGTGGGCGATGGCGGCGCATTTTTCTGTGACGTCGTTTCTATGGGTGCCGCCTTTGTTTCTGGCGCCTTTGTTCCAGTTCGCGCTGACCCTGCCGATTCAGTTGTTCATCGGGCAATCGTTTTACATCGGGGCGTGGAACGCCTTGAAAAACCGCTCGGCCAACATGGACGTGCTGGTCGTGCTGAGCACCTCGACCGCTTTTTTGTACAGCCATTACTTGACCTTTACGACCATCGGGCAGGCGAATCACGGCCTGACTGTCTACTACGAGTCTTGCGCGGTAATCTTCACGTTTTTACTGCTGGGCAAATATTTGGAGGCGATGGCGAAGGACCGGACGAAACATGCCATCGGACAACTGCACGAACTGCAACCGGCGCTGGCGCATGTGGTGCGCGGCGAAGAGGTGTGTACGGTTCCTGTCGAGCAGCTTGCGGTGGGCGATATTTTTCTCGTCAAGCCAGGCGAGCGGGTACCGACGGACGGGATCGTGCTGGAAGGGCACGCGAGCGTCGACCAGTCGATGTTCACGGGGGAAAGCCTGCCTGTAGAAAAATGGAGCGGGCATTCCGTAATCGGGGCGACGCTGAACCAGAGCGGCTGGCTGAAGGTCAAGGCGACGAAGGTCGGGGAAGACACGGCGCTGACGCAGGTGATCCGCACGGTGGAGGAAGCGCAGTTGTCGAAGGCGCCGATCCAGCGGGTGGCGGATGAAATTACCGATGTGTTTGTGCCGATCATCATTGCGATTGCCGCTGTGACGTTTTTGGCCTGGTACTACGTCTTTGCGCCTCAAGACTTGGGCGGGGCGCTGGAAAAGGCGATTGCCGTCCTCATTATCGCTTGTCCGTGCGCACTCGGGCTGGCTACTCCCATGTCGATCCTAGTCGTATCCGGCAGAGCGGCGCAGATGGGCATTCTGTTCAAGCAGGGAAAGTATTTGGAGGCGTTGCAAAAGATCGACACGATTGTGTTTGACAAAACAGGCACGTTGAGCAGAGGGGCGCACGAGGTCGTCGGCGTCAACACGCGCGGATGGAGCGAGGCGGCGTTTTGGCGCCTGGTGGCCGGGGCGGAAATGACCTCTGAGCACCCGTTGGCGGCAACGATTGTGGCCCATGCGAAAAAACAGGGGCTGTCCATCCCGACAGCCACGTCCTTTTCCTCGCTGCCCGGCTATGGAATCGAAGCGATAGTGGAAGGGCATGCAGTGGTGGTGGGTTCCCCCAAGCTGCTGACCCGAAACAACGTGGACATCGGCACTGTGCTCGATCAGTTGGTGCGGCACGGAGCGGAAGGGAAAATGGTGCTGCTCGCAGCCATCGACGGGCGGCTGGCCGGGTATGTGGTGCTGTCGGACCAGTTGAAAAGAGACGCGAAAAAAGCGGTCGCCCAACTGCGAAAAATGGGCAAGGACATCATCATGATTACGGGAGACAACCCATATACGGCGAAAAGCGTGGCGAGACAGGCGGGAATCGAGCAAGTGTACGCGGGAGTGCTGCCTGCCCAAAAGGCGGAGTTGATCTTGCGCCTGCAAGAAAAAGGGAAAAAAATCGCCATGGTCGGCGACGGGGTCAACGACGCGCCTGCTCTGACCGCAGCGAGCGTCGGCATTGCGCTGGGAACGGGAGCGGACATTTCCAAGGATTCAGCCGATGTCGTCATCATGCACGGCGAGGTAAAAGGGGTGGTCCACGCTATCCGGCTCAGCCAAATGGCGATGAAAAACATCCGGCAAAACTTGTTTTGGGCTTTTTTTTACAATGCGATCGCAATTCCGGCGACAATGCTCGGCTTTTTGGCGCCGTGGCTGGCAGGAATCGCCATGGCGTTCAGCTCGCTGTCGGTCGTGCTGAATTCCTTGCGCTTGCGAAAAGGGCGCATGGAAAAATAAAAAAACCGAGCGATCACGTAGCTCGGACAGTCGATCTCTGTTCTTTGGCATGCTCTACTCCCGCTGAGATCAGATGGCGCACGTGGTCATCGTCCAGCGAATAAAAGACGAGCTTGCCTTCTTTGCGGTATTTGGCCAGGCCCATGTTGCGCAGAAGCCGCAAATGATGCGAGGTGTTGGCGATGGAGCTGCCGATGATGGCTGCGACGTCACAGACGCACAGCTCGTCTTCCATGGACAAAATATGAATGATTTTCGCCCGGGTGTCGTCGGCGAGCGCCTTGAAAATTTTCGCTACCCCTTCGGATTCTGTAGCGTACGGCTTCAAGCGACTGACTTTTTCTTCGTCATAGCATTGAATCTCACAGATGTCGTCCACCGTAAAAATCACCTCTTGCTTACTTCAATGTCCTACTATTATAGACATTCGCGCGAAAAGAGAAAAGGCATTTTGCAGTCCCGGCTGGCCAGAATGCGGACTCGGCATACAACTCCAGCGATCAGGCTCATTTTCCGCGGGCGATCGTCATAGCTCTTTGATAGGGGGTTTTTCCTGATTATTCCAGACAACCTCAAGGCTGCTGCCTGCCCGTGGCAGGGCGAGCGGCTAAGCGCCCCTTCTAGCACAGTGTCAAAAGAGATGAGGTGGAGGACTATGCCAAAGACGGGTCAACAGACGCGTTACAAGCTGGTAATTGTGGGAGGCGGGAGTGCAGGCATCACGGTCGCAGCGCAACTCCTGCGCAAATCGCGCGAACTCGCGGGGCAGATTGCCATTGTCGATGATGCGGCCAAGCACTACTATCAGCCGTTGTGGACGCTTGCAGGTGCCGGAGTTGTCAGCAGGGAGGTGACCGTACGCGACGAAGCGGCGGTCATTCCGAGAGGCGCGATATGGGTCAGAGAGGCCGTCACGCAATTTTTGCCAAAAGACAACGCCGTCATGACGGCGTCCGGAAACAAGCTGCACTACGACTATCTGGTTGTCGCAGCCGGAATCCAGCTCGATTGGGACAAAGTAAAAGGTCTCAAGGAGAGCATCGGCAAAGCAGGCGTGTGCAGCAACTACTCGTACGACTACGTCGCGAGCACATGGGAGAGCATCCGCCAGTTTCAGGGCGGGACGGCGATCTTCACCCAGCCGAATACCCCGGTGAAATGCGGCGGCGCTCCGCAAAAAATCATGTACCTGGCGGACGATTACTTTCGCCGGTCGGGTGTGCGCTCGCAATCCATCGTCCGGTTTGTTTCGGGGGCGTCGACTATTTTCGGCGTGCAAAAGTATGCCGATGCCTTGCAGAAGGTCGTCGACAGAAAACAGATTTATACAAGCTTCCAGCACAACCTCGTGGAGATTCGCGCGGACCAAAAGCAAGCGGTCTTCGAAAACGTGAATACCCGCGAGCTCGTGCCGATGGCCTACGATATGATTCACGTCGTGCCGCCGATGAGCGCCCCTGATTTTATCAAAAAAAGCCCGCTCGCCGCTGCTGACGGCTGGCTGGACGTGGATAAGCATACGCTGCAGCACACGCGTTTTGCCAACGTTTTCGGGCTCGGGGATTGCGCCAATCTGCCGACCTCCAAAACAGGCGCGGCCATCCGCAAGCAGGCTCCGGTCGTCGTGCAAAACCTGCTGTCGCAAATCAACGGCAAGCCGGACTATCGGCAATACAACGGCTATACTTCCTGCCCGCTCGTAACGGGCTACGGCAAATTGATTTTGGCGGAATTTGATTACGAGCAGATTCCACGGGAGACGTTCCCGTTCGATCAATCCCGTGAACGGCGTAGCATGTACTGGTTGAAAAAAGAGCTGCTTCCCGTCATGTATTGGCACGGCATGCTCAAAGGCAGGATGTAGGACAGACAAACGCGGATAAGTAATGAAGGAGGGCGACGGTATGCTGCTCAAATATTTTTACGACGACAAATTGGCCCAGGCTTCCTATCTGGTCGGCTGCCAGGCGGCAGGCGAAGCGATTGTGATTGATCCGGCGCGCGACATCGAGCAGTATGTGCAGACGGCAAAAGCAAACGGCGTGCAGATTGTCGGCGTGACGGAAACCCATATCCATGCCGACTTCCTCTCCGGTGCGCGGGAACTCGCGGCCAGACTCGGAGCCGTCCTCTATTTGACAGACGAAGGAGGGCCGCAGTGGCGCTACGCATACGCCGCCGGGTACAGCCACCGCTTGCTCAAAGACGGGGATACATTCCAGATCGGCAAGCTGGCCTTCGAGGTGCTCCACACGCCAGGACATACGCCGGAGCATATTGCGCTGCTCTTGACGGACGTCGGCTCGCCAGCGAATGAACCGATTGGCATTTTTACCGGGGACTTCGTGTTTGTCGGTGACGTCGGCCGCCCGGACCTGCTGGAAAAAGCGGCGAACGTGAGCGGCTCCGCCGAAGAGCTGGCGCGCCAAATGTTTCACTCGCTGACGCGCTTCAAGCAGCTCCCCGACTATTTGCAAGTCTGGCCGGGGCACGGGGCCGGCAGTGCGTGCGGCAAGGCGATCGGGGCCGTCCAGTCGTCGACGGTCGGGTATGAGAAGCGCACGAATTGGGCGTTGCAGCATGAAAATGAACAGGAGTTCGTGCAAAGCTTGCTTGCGGGCCAGCCTGAGCCGCCGACTTATTTTGCGACGATGAAGCATTGGAACAAAGTAGGGCCGCGGCTGGTGCAGCAAATAGCCGCACCTGTGCATGCAGAAGCCTCCATCAGCGTAGTGGAAGCGTGGACGAAACGGGGCGTTGTCGTGGATACCCGTCCGCCAGGCTTGTTTGCCAAAAAACATGTGCCGGGAGTCATCAACCTGCCGTACGACAAATCTTTTCCCACGTGGGCGGGCTGGCTGCTGGACTATGAACGCCCCGTGTACCTGCTCGCCGACCAGCAGTCCGTTCCTGCTGTTTTGAAAGATTTGCAGTCGATTGGGCTGGATCAGGTAGCGGGTGTGATGGACCCTGCTGTCTACGAGCTTGCTTGCGATTCGCGGTTGGAATCCTACGCAGAAATCACGCCCGGGGAGGCGCGAGAGCAGGTGCAGGCAGGACAACTGTACGTGCTCGATGTCCGTTACCAAAAAGAGTGGGAGGCAGGCGCTATCCCGGGAGCGAAGCACATCATGCTCGGCTACTTGCCAGAGCGCATGCAGGAGCTGCCGCGCGATACTCCGATCCTGGTTCAGTGCAAAAGCGGGCGACGATCCGCGGTAGCCGTGAGTTTGCTGCGGGCCAACGGCTTTTCCCGTGTGCAAAATTTGCTCGGCGGCTTTGACGAATGGGCGAGACAAGGCTTTCCGATCGCAAGGTAGCGGGAGCCAGCGCCCGAGGACGATCAGCGCCTCGCGAGCAATTGCAGAGGATAGCAGTAGTGCCCCTCCCTGTTTTCGTGTAAGATGGACATGATTGCATTTGTACGTGATTGTGAAAACAGGGAGAGAAAGCGATGAGTTTCCAACAAAAATGCGCAAAGTGCCGTTCCAAGAAAATCGACTTTACCGAAACGATCAACCGACCTTTATATATTTCCATCTACGCGGCTGTACTGGTGGTGCTCGGGGTGATCGGCGTCTCCGTGAAAGGAACGCCTGTCATTTTCCTGTTTCTCGGTCTGATGGGCGCATTCGTGCTATTTGCCGTTCGCATGCACCTGGAAAAGAAAAAAATTCTCAAATGCGTCTGCCTGGACTGTGGCGAGCGTTGGCAAACGGCTGCCAACGCTGCACAGAAGCAGACGAAGTAACGAAAAAAAGGCTCTAGCTCCGCCGCAGTGTCGTTTGCAAAGTTCCAAAAGTCGTGCTGTCCATGCTAGAAAAGAACTGTTTCAACAAACTGGCGATCGTTCCCGGTTCTATACGGTAGAGCGATCGACAGTTTGCGTTATGGCTGGAGACCACCACAGCGGATGGGAAGTAAGGATAATTCCGTTACTTCGGAAATTGTTGGATAACCAATTCCAGATCTTTTTTATATGATTCGATTTTTGATTTATCATTGCTGAAAAGCCGATCATCATTTATTTTCGGCATAAGAGTGCTTAGTTTCTTTAGTTCATCTCGCTTATTTTGAATTTCCGTAAGATCATTCTGTTCAATTAGCGATTGTAATTTTTTCAGATAATCTCTTTTATACTGATATAATGTTAAAACTCCAGATTGCAATTGTTCATCGGCTATTATTTGTTTTGTTTCATCATTGGTTAGGATAATCGCTGGAAGGAAGGCGGGATTATCTATTAGATTACTATCAATCATTCCTGAAATATACGCTAGTTTTTCTTTGTCTTGTGCATTAGATAATTCTTCGGTAATTTTTTCAAATTGATAGAGTGAACATGAGTGTTGATGTTTAAATACATCCGTTAACGTAATTTGATATTGAACATGTACATGGTCTGGTGAAGCGGTGGTGCAAGAGGCTGTCATGAGAGACAAACTAGCAAGCAAAAGGAACATTGACATTCTTTTCATTTTTCTCTCCATCCTTTCATGATAAAAGAGCATCCGGCTGTCCGAATGCTCTTCTTAAATTTTTAAACTACCATTCCAAAACGTCATCTACCCAAACTTGCCAACTTTTCTCTGTCTTGGTTGGCGTAAGTTTAAATTGTAAGCCACCAGTTGGCCCCGTTTTTGCGTAACTAAAGTTTGCTTCGAAGCTGGTTCCCCATGTTCTAGTGTCAAAAGTGTGGACATATCTTGCACCAAAATCTAACTTTTCGTTTTTCTTTTTGGTTACATAGACTGCAGCATAAGAACCGAAGTCTAATTCAGTGTCATGTACATTAAACAAGTAAATTCCCTTTTTCCGTTCTGATCCATCCCGAGCAGTTACATACTTTGTATCTCCCACGTTACTGCTGTAATATTCCCCCACAGTAGGATCCCATTCAATAGAGAGTAAGTCATAAGTCGCAGGGTAAAACTCGTTATCTTTTGGATTCCAAGAAGCAATTAGACGATAGTAAGATTGACCAGCTCGTTTGGCGGTTGAAAGTTCGAGGTTGATGTCTCCAGCCTGCATTGCCGTAGGACCAATTTTACTGTTTTTCTTTGTTTCCAACTCTACTCCGAGCGGCTTTAGTTTATCCGACAATTCTTCGTCAGTTCCGTTATTTTGCATGACTAAGTTGTGGACAAAAGAATCAAACTCTTCGTCAGAAAGGTTGGCAATCGCCGACTTTAACGAATGCTGTTGCGATTTTGTTTGAGTGTCGCTTAATGAAAGAACCTTTTTTGCCAGCTCTTTACTGCTCAAACTCGAATAATCCACTTTTGCTGCATTCGCTGCTGGCACCACTAAGACAGAGGCTAGTAGAACTGTGCAAGTAATCGTAGAGAAAAGATTAATTTGGTGTTAGTCCGGGAAGGACCTTTCACAATATTAAAATTATCAGAAAGTGAATGAAAATGTTGTCGTATTTTGTAATATATTAAAAAAAAGTAAAAATATAACATATTTCAACGACTGCGATAATCCACAAAACACGTAACAGAAGTTTTGGCTGCATATGCCCCTGGAAACAGGCCTTGTATAAGACAAATGTAGAGATGAGAATATAGGTGGAAAGGGATCGAAACGCCACTTAATGCGCATGCGCGGCTGAAGTGTGATTAGGAGATTGTGAGTGTGTGATTTGTCTAAAGTGCTATGCCGGGAGGAGTTGATCCTCGTAATAATGGATAGCCTGCTGGATCATCATTTTTTCCGAATGCTGAAAGCTGTACTTGGCCCATATTGCGTTCTGCAGCGATCACTCATTGGACATTAGGGGATATCATCTGACGAGAGCCAATTTTATATTGTCAGGTCAGCCAGCGTTTTCTGGTTGGCCTTTTTTCATGGGGAACAAATAGGCGCAAAACTTTAAAAATCTTCACTTGAACCAGAAACTGGTATCCGATAATATAATAATTAAATATTTGTTTGAATGTTTGTTGGATGGACGCGGAAGCAGTTGGGGAAAATAGATGCCTGGGAAATAGGTGAGAGCATATGTCAAATCAACCAAAACAAGGCGGGTGCTGCAGCGGGCACCATTGCAGCTCGGAGCATACCCATGACAAAAAAATTCTCACGGTGCTGGAGCCAGCCGCCGCGATCGCTTCGGACGGCGCGGGCGTTTTGTCTGCGCAGGCGATTGTGTATCGCGTGCACGGCATGGACTGCAGCTCGTGCGCGAAGTCGTTGGAGCGGCACATGAAGTCGCTGCCTGCGGTAAAGGAAGTGAGCGTCAACTTTTCCACCGGAAAAATGCAGCTTGTCTCCGACGGACTGCAGGACGAAGCCGTCATCAAGGAAGTCGCCAAGGCAGGCTACAGCGCCAAACGGCTTGAGCGGCGAACAGCCCGCGAAGCGGTCCAAAACGATCGTGCAGGCACCGTCCTCACATCACTGTCCGGCGCGTTTCTGGCGCTTGGCTTTTTGGTTTCGCTGACCAGCGTCTCTCCGTCGGTCAGCACGATTTTGTACGCCCTGTCCATTATCAGCGGCGGCTACCGCCCGGCGCGCAGCGCTTTTTACGCGATCAAGAGCAAGTCGCTGGACATGAACGTCTTGATGTCCATTGCGGCGCTCGGCGCAGCGCTGATCGGAGAGTGGCTGGAGGGAGCGACAGTTGTCTGGCTGTTTTCCATCGGCAATCTGCTACAGACCAAGTCCATTGAGAAGACGCGCGATTCGATCCGCAACCTGATGGATTTGGCTCCGCCTGAAGCGTGGGTGAAAAAAGGCGATGCGCTGACGAGAATGTCCGTAGAAGAGATTGGCGTAGGCGACGTGATCGTGGTCAAACCGGGGGAGAAAATCCCGCTCGACGGCGATATTTTGTCCGGACATTCCAGCGTGAATCAGGCCCCGATTACCGGGGAGTCCATCCCGGTCGACAAGCAGGCGGGCGACGCGGTGTTCGCAGGCAGCGTGAATGAAAGCGGCGCTCTGGAAATCAAGGTGACAAAGCTCGTCGAGGATACGGCGATTGCGCGCATCATTCATCTGGTGGAGGAGGCCCAGGAGAAAAAGGCTCCGACTCAGGCGTTCGTCGACAAGTTCGCCGCCATGTACACGCCAATCGTGCTTGTTCTCGCTTTGCTCGTGATCGTGTTCCCTCCCGTGCTCGGCATGGGCACGTGGGGAGAATGGTTTTACAAGGCGCTGGAGCTGCTTGTGGTCGCTTGCCCGTGCGCATTGGTCATCTCGACGCCCGTTGCCATCGTATCGGCGATCGGAAACGCAGCGCGAAACGGCGTGCTGATAAAAGGCGGGACATTTCTGGAGCGGGCCGGAGCGATTGAGGCGATTGCCTTTGACAAAACAGGCACGCTGACAGAGGGCAAGCCGCGCGTGACGCAGGTGGTGGCCGCAGGCGAGACGGAGGAAGCCATCCTCGCGATTGCCAGAACGATGGAGGAGCGCTCCAGCCATCCGATTGCCCAGGCGATTGTGGCATACGCCAAGGAAAAGCAGGTGGCGGCGCTCGCGGGCAAGGACTTCCAGGCGCTGGTGGGAAAAGGCGTTCAGGCGACGATTCATGGCGAAGTGTACTACGCCGGAAAGCCCGCGCTGTTTGCCGAGCTGGGCGTAGACATGAGCGCCTGGCAGGAGCAGATCGCGTCTTTGCAAGCGGAAGGCAACACGCTGATCGTGATCGGCACCCGCCAAAAGCTGCTTGGCATGATCGCAGTGGCCGATACGATCCGCGAGATTACCGTCGGCGCGATCAGCAAGCTGAAAGCGGCCGGGATCAGCGAGATCATCATGCTGACAGGCGACAATGCGGGAACGGCGAAAAAGGTAGCGGCCCAGACGGGCGTAGACCGTTATTTTGCCGAGCTGCTCCCGCAGGACAAGGTGGAAGCGGTGAAAAAGCTGCAACAGGAGGGCAAAGTCGTCGCAATGGTCGGGGACGGCATCAACGACGCGCCTGCGCTGGCAACTGCCGACCTGGGCATCGCGATGGGCGGAGCAGGGACGGATACCGCGATGGAAACAGCCGATATCGTCCTGATGGCCGACAATCTGGAAAAGTTGCCGCACACCGTCAGAATCAGCCGCAAAGCGCTGGTGATTATCAAGCAAAACATCTGGTTTTCCATCGTGGTGAAGCTGGCCGCACTCGTGCTGATTTTTCCGGGCTGGCTGACCTTGTGGCTGGCAGTCTTAAGCGACACGGGCGCTGCTTTGCTGGTCATTTTAAACAGCATGCGCCTGCTCAGAATGAAGCCTTGACAGATGAAAAAGCAAAAGGGAGAAGAGCCAAGGCTCTCTCCCTTTTTGGTATGGCATGCGTGTACGCGTTTGCACGTTTTTGCACGAGTCTTACACCAGCACGCCGCCGCCGTAGCGTTCAAATTCTTTCTGGGTGCAGGCGACATAGTGGCCTGGCTCGATTTCCCGCAGCACTCTTTCCTCGTCCTGGTTTTGCAGGTACTCCTGATCGTCGAACACAATTCGTTTGCGGTTGCGCTCGTAATCCGGGTCTGGCAAAGGAATCGCAGAGAGCAGGGACTTGGTGTACGGGTGAATCGGATTTTCGTACAGGCGGTTGCTTTCCGCCAACTCGACGATGCGGCCGCGGTACATGACGCCGATGCGGTCGCTGATGTATTTCACCATCGACAGGTCATGGGCGATGAACAGATAGGTCAGCCCTTTTTCTTTTTGCAGACGTTTGAGCAGGTTGATGACCTGCGCCTGGATGGATACGTCCAGTGCGGAGATCGGCTCGTCGGCAATGATAAACTCAGGATCGACTGCGAGAGCGCGCGCGATACCGATGCGCTGGCGCTGCCCGCCGCTGAACTCATGCGGGTAACGGTTGGCGTGCTCGCGGTTGAGACCGACCGTTTCCAAAAGCTCATGTACTTTCGCAATGCGCTGCTCTTTAGTAGCGAGCTTGTGGATATCCAGACCTTCCGCGATAATATCGGATACAGTCAGACGAGGATTCAGGGACGAATACGGGTCTTGGAAAATCATCTGGATTTTGCGGTTCAGCCATTTTTTCTCTTCGCCTGATTTTTTGCCGTGGACGTTTTTGCCTTTGAACAGCACTTCGCCGTCAGTGGCGTCATACAGGCGCAGGATCGTCCGGCCCGTAGTGGATTTTCCACACCCGGATTCGCCTACGAGTCCGAAAATCTCGCCTTTGTAGATGTCAAAAGTAATGCCGTCGACAGCCTTCAAGACTTGTCCGCCGCCAAGGTCGAAATGCTGCTTCAAGTTTCTGACTTCCACGATCTTCTCGCGCTGGTCGTACGAGATCGTTGCTTTCGGACGCGGGCTTTCGACTTTCTTCGCCTCTGCAGAAGCAGTCTTGCGTCGCACAGCAGAAGCGGGCGGGTCGATCTGTGGAGCCATTTCGTGCAGCAGCCAGGTTGCCGCATAGTGCGTGTCGGAAATTTTGAACATCGGCGGCTCGTATTCCAGATCGACTTTCAGGGCGTACGGATTGCGCGCAGCAAACGCATCGCCGACAGGCGGCTTGAACATGTCTGGCGGGGAGCCAGGAATAGACATCAGCTCTTCGTCGTCCGTATCGAGGCTAGGCATCGAGCCGAGCAGGCCCCATGTGTACGGATGCTTGGGATCGTAGAAAATCTCGTCGACTTTTCCGATCTCGACGATTTTTCCCGCGTACATGACAGCTACGCGGTCAGCCATGTTGGCTACGACGCCGAGGTCGTGGGTAATGAAGATGATCGAGGTGCCCATTTTTTTCTGAATGTCTTTGAGCAGCTCCAAAATTTGCGCCTGAATGGACACGTCGAGCGCGGTCGTCGGCTCGTCGGCAATGATGACTTTAGGATTGCAGGCGAGGGCGATCGCAATGACAATCCGTTGGCGCATCCCGCCGGAGAATTGGTGCGGGTATTGATCGACGCGTTCTTTTGCGAACGGAATCCCGACCAGCTCCAACAGCTCGACGGCGCGGGTGCGCGCTTCGGAACGGCTCAGCTTTTGGTGCTTGATGAAGCTCTCCATGATTTGGTTCCCGATCGTCATGGTCGGGTTGAGAGAGGTCATCGGATCCTGGAAAATCATCGAAATATCGCGGCCGCGAACGTCCTGCATTTCTTTTTCCGACAGGGTGACCAAATCTCTTCCTTCGAACAGGACTTGTCCTTTCGGAATACGTCCCGGAGGAGAAGGGATGAGTCGCATGAGAGCTTGCGAGGTAACCGATTTTCCGGAGCCGGACTCGCCCACGATGGCCAGAGTCTCTCCTTTGTGCAAGTCGAAGGAAACCCCCCGCACCGCTTTTACCTCACCTGCATACGTATCAAAAGACACGTGTAAGTCCTTTACTTCCAAAACTTTTTCCATAGAATCCTCCCTTTCTCTATATATGTTTTTGTGAGTAAACAACCCGCCATTTATGTGTAACAATCTCTCTAGTATGAATTTTTACGAAAATGAAAATCATTATCACCATTATACTATATTTGCTGAGTATTGTTAAAAAATTTTTTTCCATGAGCACATCTATATCGGCAAAGCCCCAAATGTTGCTAGGCAGGCTTCATTAGGGGCTTTTTTATCGTTGCCTTTCGTGAGCCAAGTCATACAATACATCAACTGAGTTAGAACGCAGTCTGGAAAGGGGCGTATTTCGTGTGCAACTCGAGCCTTTGCGCAAGCTGCTGCAAGAGCGATATCCAGAGCTACGTAACGAAACATTCCGGGTGGACGATACAGGCTGGAGCAATTTCGTCGTCATCGTGGGAGAAAAAATGATTTTTCGCTTCCCCAAGACCGAAGAAGCCAAAGCGATTATCAGCCGGGAGACGCAAATTTTGCCACAGCTTGAGTCGATGGTGCCTGTGGCGATTCCGCAGTTTGTCTATTCTTCTGCGCCGACCGACGACATCAAGTACGTAGGCTATCCGATGATTTTCGGCAAGCCGCTTTACCGCGAAGAGATGAACGGGCTGTCCGGGCAGGAGCAAGAGAAGGTAGCGGAGGCGATTGGCGGCTTTCTGAGCGGTCTGCATGCCTACCCGCTGGAAAAGTCGTTCGACAAGGCGATTGATCCGGGGTTGACCCGGCTCTTTTACGAGAACTTTCTGGCACGGATCGAGCGGAAGGCTTTTTCCTACATGCCTGTCGAGCTGCAACGGTGGACCCGGCAAACCTTTCAGTCGTTTTTGGCGAACCCGGACTACTTCCGGTTCAAGCCGGCCTTGCTGCACAACGACTTGAAGCCGGAGCATCTGCTCTACGACTTTGAAAAAAGGCAACTGAGCGGGATTATCGACTTCGGAGCGATGGGGGTAGGCGACCCTGCCTATGATTTTGTCGGCATATACCGGGCGTACGGCGCGGCTTTTACCCAAAAAGTGCTGAGCCATTACACCCGGGAGATTGACGCCAGATTTTTGGAGCGGATCACAACGTTTTACGTCAAGACCATCAGCTTCTGGACGCTCTTTTACGGCATTGACAGCCAAAATGAAAAGCTCATCCAGTACGGGCTTGGAAAGCTGCAGGCATTTGCCAAACCAAAAAGGACGTAAACCGTAATCGGGTGGAAACAGAAGGAAGGACGGCGAGGTGAGGAAATGCGCGTACTGTTTTTGGAAAGTCATCCGATGTGGATTCACGGGCTGCCAAACGGGTTTCGCGACTCTGGACACGATGTGATGATCTCGGGGCCGCTGACGGAGCAAAACATTCCCGAGATGCTGGGAGAGTTTCAGCCGGATTTGATCGTCATGATCGGCTGGGGGCCGGAGCAGACACCCGTCAAGCTGGACTGGATTTTTCGGCATGTCCGGCAAACAGAGGTGCCGCTCGTTTACTGGGCGACAGAAGACCCTACGTTTACAGAGAGCTTTACGATGCCGCTTATTCAAAGAGTGCAGCCCGATTTCGTCTTTACCATTTGCCCAAAGCGCCTGGATTATTACGCGGAGCGGGGGATCAAGGCGGCACACATGGATTTCGGATTTCACTCCAGCATCCATTGTCCCGTTCCGGCCGAGGAGGCGTATCGCACCTCCATCGCCGTTGTTGCCAACGCTTATCCGCATGTATTTGAGCAGTATAGCGGCCATTATCGGCTTGTTTCGCTGTTTACACTGATTCGCCCTCTGCTTCACGAGGGCATGCGCATCGACTTTTACGGGCGGGACTGGGATAAAATGAAGCCGTATTTGGGCATGGACATTCCATCAGAGTGGATTCACGGCTATTTGTCTTACCCGGATGCCCACAAAGTCTACAGCTCGGCAGACATCATGATCGGCCTGCAAAACTACGAGACGCAGTTCACACAGCGGACATATGAGATTTTAGGCTCGGGCGGTTTTCTCGTCACCCAGGATACAGAGGCCGTCCGCAGCATGTTCACGTCCGGAAAAGAACTGGTCGCGGCTGCTTCTGCCACAGATACGCTGCAAATCATCGAGCATTACTTGCAGCATCCAGAGAAGCGAAAAGAAATCCGCGAGCAGGGAAGACGGGCTGTGAGCCACGCCAACTATCAGCATCGCGCCGACTACATGGTGCAGGTGCTGCAAGAGCAAGGGCTTTTGCCGCAAACGCTCGCCACTGCGGCAGGGCAAGGCCAGTTGATCTCGTACGCGGACCTGATTCGCGAGCGGTACGAGGTGCACGATGTCCGCCCCGGCGATACGCTGTGGAAAATTGCCCAGGCTTACGGCGTGACCATCGAGCACATTATGAAGGAAAACGGGCTGACTTCCTATGATATATACGTCGATCAATATTTGAAAATCAGGGAGCGACAGCAGTAAAAGCAAACTGACGTGGTGGAGGGAGCACATGAGAATTTTGTTTTTGGAAAAGTGCCAGGCGCTCCTTCACGGTTTGCCGTACGGGTTTCACGACGCCGGCCATCAGGTGCTGATTTCCGGGCTGTTGACCGAGCGGCATCTGCCTGCGTTGTTGCAATCGTTTCGGCCGTCCCTCATCGTCATGACAGGCTGGGGGCCAGAGCTGACCTTGACGCAGCAAGCGTACTTGTGCGAGCAGATCAAGCAGGCGCAGGTGCCCTTGGTCTACTGGGCGGAGGAAGACCCGGCTTTTGTCCACATCTGGTCACTGCCTGTCGCGCTGCGCATGCAGGTTGATTTTGTCTTTACCGTCTCGCCGGAAACGGTTTTGGTCTATCGGGAGGCCGGAATCCGCGCTGCGCATATGGACTTCGGCTACGACGAGCAGTTGTATCAGCCTGGCGAGAGCGGGAACGGCCCACGCCTGCCTGTGGCAGTCGTATCTCCAGCTTGCCCGTACATGTATCGGCATCAGTTGGAGCACGATCTCGCGGGTTCTTTGCACACGCTCATCTGGCCGTTGCTGGCGCTGGGGATTCCCGTCCGTTTTTACGGCAAGGAATGGGGGCAGATGAAGCCTATTTTTGGCTTGAACATTCCGCGCGACTGGATTGTGGAGCAGCCAGGCCGGATGGAGGCACGGCAGGTCTATCGGCAAGCCGATATCGTCATCGAGGTGCAGTCTTTAGAAAAGCCAATCTCGGAGCGGATGCTGCAAGCAGCAGGAAGCGGCAGTTTGCTGCTCGCGCGCGACTCTATCGGGCTGAGGCGTATTTTTACTCCCGGCCATGATATGCTGGCATCGTCCTCGCCGATACAGACAGTGGATTTGCTCCGGCACTATCTGGAGAGGCCAGACGAGAGAAAAACGCTTCAGGCGCACGGACTGCGGACGGCTCGTTCTCATACTTACGGGCAACGCGCGCGATTTATGCTTCGCACGCTCGTGGAGGAAGGGATTTTGGCTTCCGATGCGGCCGATTGCGTGCCTGGTGCCGGGGAGCATGGCTGTCCGGGACAGCCGCTTTGCGTGAGCGACGCACGGCATACAGTCAAGTCGGGAGAAAGCCTGTGGCAAATTGCCTGTGCGCACGGCACGACGATCGGAGCGCTTCAGCAGGCAAACCGGTTCGTTTCCGACGTGCTTCATGTCGGTCAAATTTTGCGCATTCCGCATAGAACGGCAGAGGACGGGGAGCAACTTCCGAAAATAAAGAAGTGGCTGGATAAGGCAGCCCGCCTGTTTCAGCTCGATTCGCTGCTGCTTTACGGGATCGCCTATGCGGAATCTGATTTTGGCCAAAATGCAGGCATGAGCAGGGCGGGGGCGCTCGGGATCATGCAGCTCAAGGAGAGGACCGCCCGCGGACTCGGCGTGGATCGAACGGATCCGTGGCAAAACATTTTGGGCGGCGCCATGTACATCAAGGAGATGCTGTATGAATTTGACGGCGATCTGCCGATGGCGTTGGCTGCGTACAACTGGGGGCTGAACCACGTCTGGCACGCCGTTCGCCAGGGGGGCAAGCAGTGGCTGACGCTCGCCCCGGAAGAAACCCAGCATTACTTCATCAAAATCATGAAGTACATGAGCGAGGCAGGCAGACGGTGAGCAACCCGCTAGAAGCCTGATATCGCGACGGAAAAGCTCGGCCTTTTTGGAGGTGGAGCTTTTTTCATTTCGGGCGCTGCTAATAATTGAAGATAGGAAGCTCGGCCCTATTTTGATATACTTTTAGCACGATATTGAGAATTATTATCAAAATGAATAATTAAAGAAACGATTCGTTTTTACATAAAAGCAGTCCGTTGTGAACTATTCCGTAAGGCAAAAGGTGTGACAATGATGAGCGATAGGCAAGCCTTGTTTCAGGAGTTTACAGAGCATGTGATGGCGGATGTCATTTTCAAGCTTCGCGATATTGCCTGGGTAAAAGGGGACGAGCATGAGCGTCTCCGCCAGCAGTTTACGAACGCGCACATCTTGCTGGTCGTCACCGGGGGGCGAGGACGCCTGCGTTTGGAAAACGTGGAGCATCAACTGCGTCAGGATGCCATCTACGTCTGCCCGCCGATGAGCACCTTCGGCATCGACCCGGACTCCGTAGACGACCTGCGGATGTACGTGTTGCGCTTCGATGTTTTTATGGAGTCCAGAAAGCGGAAAAGACATTTGCGCGCTTTGCGGGAGGAACACGAGTTTCCTTTGGTGGGCGAGGTTTCCGTCCGATCCGCCGGGCAGCTTGTCATGCATTGCGATTCGATCGCGGAGCAGTGGCAGCAGGATGGGGGAATCGACCGTTATCGCAGCCAGATTTTGTTTCAGGAGCTGTGGTACCACATCGCGAAGTCCGTCGATTTTACTGCCCAGGACTCTGCTACGGCGCTGGAGCGGGCCCGCGCCTACATGGAAGAGCATTACTCGCAAAACATTACGATCGAGCAGTTGGCGCGCATCGCGGAAGTAAGCCCGAAATATTTTGTGGACTTGTATAAAAAAACGTACGGCGTGTCCGCGATGGACTACGTCACCGAGCTGCGCATCAGCCGGGCGAAGCAACTGATGGCGCAATCTCACGCAAAGCTGCGGGAAATCGCGCACCAGGTAGGCTACAGCGACGAGTTTTACTTCAGCCGCAAGTTCAAAAAGGAAGTGGGCGTTTCTCCTACTGTTTATATGAAAAGCCGCAATCGCAAAATCGCCGCCTACAGGTCGCCGCTCATCGGCCAGATGCTCGCGTTGAAGATGATTCCGTACGCGGCGCCGCTCCACCCGAAATGGACGGCCTATTACCATCAGAACTACCGCTACGACATTCCCGTCCATCTGAGCGCCTTTCGCCAAAATGAAAATTGGAAGGCGAACATCGAGATGCTGCAGGAAGCCAGACCAGACGTCATCCTGTCCTTGGACAAGGCCAACGCGCAGGAGCGAGAGCAGCTTGGCCGGATCGCGCCGACGCTGTTTGTGCCGTTTGAAGCGCTGGGGTGGCGGGAGCAGTTGCAGATGATTGGCGATTTTTTGGGCGAATCGGCAGAAGCGGAGCATTGGCTCGCCGCGTATGACGAAAAGCTGGGCAGAGCGCGGGAAGGACTGCGGCAAAAGCTGGGCGACGAGAAGTTCCTCATTTTGCGCGTGTTCAAACACGAGCTGGCAGTGCACTGCAACCGCAGCATGAACGACGTTTTTTACAACGGCCTGCAAATGAATCCCGCCTACGTCACGCAAGCGAAGGTGTACGACCAGCCTGTGACGCTGCAGGAAGTAGCAGCGCTTGACCCGGACAGGATTTTGCTGCTCGTGTGCCAGGAAGCAGAGACGCTGGAGCATTTCCGGCTGCTGAAGCTGTCGGTGCATTGGCAAGACTTGAAGGCCGTCCGCAACAATCGGACGCATCTGATTACGTCAGACCCGTGGCGGGAATATTCGGCGATGGCCCATGAACGGATTATCAATCAATGCGTGAAGCTGCTTTCAGGAGATCGTCCATGTTGATTCTGGATATCGTCCATGGTCGAGGATACGCAGATGCTTTATAATCACGAATGATAATCGTTATCAATCACAAATATTACACAAATATGTGAGAGGGGCTTTTCAAAGGATGAAAAAGATATATCTTGGTTTTAGCGTCGCCATGCTGGCAATGGCACTGACTGCGTGCGGCGGACAGCAAGCAGCGAACTCCAACGCTGCAAACAACAACGCAGCACCTGCTGCAACTACCGCAACGGCAGAAAAACCTGCAGCAGAGGCAACCCAAGCGGAAACGCGCACGCTCAAATATCTCGATAAAGAATACACCGTTCCAAGCAAAACCGAGCGCATCGTCATCACAGGCAGCATGGAGTCCATGGAAGACGCGCTCGTGCTCGGCGTAAAACCGGTAGGGGCAATTTCCGTCGGCGGCAAATTCCCGGAGATGTTTGCACCAGTAACCGGGGAAGCGCAATCCATCGGGGAGAAAACCCAACCAAACCTGGAAACCATCCTGTCCCTGAAGCCAGACGTCATTCTGGGCAGCAGCAAATTCCCGCCAGAAACGATGGAGAAATTGGGCAAAATCCAAACGACTTTCCCGGTTTCCCACATCTCTACCAACTGGGAAGCAAACCTGCTCTTGCTGGGTGAGCTGACTGGCAAACAAGCGGAAGCGCAAAAAGTGATCGATGACTATAAAAAAGATGTAGAAGCAGCCAAAGTACAACTGGGCGACAGCTTGAAAGACAAAAAAGTCGTCGTGATCCGTGTACGTGGCGGCAGCATCAACATCTATCCGGAAAAAGTGTTCTTCAACCCGTCCCTGTATGCTGACCTGGGCCTGACAGCTCCGGCGGAAGTAAAAGCCGCGAAGGCACAAGAAGTCGTGTCTCTGGAAAAATTCAGCGAAATCAACCCGGATTACATTTTCGTCCAATTCTCTACTGACGAGAACAAAGACAACCCGAAAGCTCTGGAAGATTTGCAAAACAACCCGATCTGGAAGAGCATCAACGCTGTGAAAAACGGCAAAGTATTCGTAAACGTAGTCGATCCGCTCGCACAAGGCGGAACAGCTTGGAGTAAAGTAAACTTCCTGAAGGCCGCTGTTGAAAAATTGTCTGCCAAGTAGGAGTAGGCGAGGTTAATCGCATGCAATCGAAAAAAGCAGTACCTATCCTCATACTTGCGGTTTCGCCCATAGCGATTGTGCTCGTGATCGTGCTCTCCGTTTTGTACGGGGCCAAGCAGATCGACGCGTACACCATCTATCAGGCTCTCTTCCAGTTTGACGAAGGGAATGTGGACCACCAGATCATCATGCACTCCCGCCTGCCGCGAGTGTTGGGCGCACTCATGATCGGAGCGTTTTTGGCAATATCGGGGGCACTCATGCAGGGGATGACGAGGAACTACCTCGCGTCCCCCTCTATTATGGGGGTCTCTGACGGATCGGCTTTCGCCATTACGCTTTGCATGGTGCTGTTGCCTGCTGCATCGAACACGACGATGATCTTTATGTCGCTCGCCGGATCGGCAGCAGCGGTAATGATGGTACTTGCTTTGTCCAGGTTGCTGCCAAACGGTTTTTCGCCTGTTGCGTTGGCTGTGATCGGGACGATCACGGGAACATTTTTGAGCAGTGTCTCGGCGGCAATCGCTTCGTACTTTCAAGTCTCGCAAAACGTCAGCTTCTGGTACAACGCCCGGCTTCACCAATTGGAGCCAGGGTTGATCTCGCTTTCGATTCCGTTTGCAGTCGTCGGCATTGTCATGGCCTTGCTTTTGTCCAAGTCCATCACGATTTTGTCGCTGGGCGAGGAAATCTCGCTCAGTCTGGGACAAAAGACGATGCTGGTCAAAGTGCTGGCTACGGCGGCCGTCGTCATTCTCACGGGCATTTCGGTCGCACTGGCCGGAAAAATCGGCTTTGTCGGCCTGGTTATTCCGCACATCACCCGTTTTTTGGTCGGGCTCGATTATCGCTGGATCGTTCCGTGCGCAGGCGTCTTGGGCGCCGTTTTCCTCGGGCTGGCGGACGTGCTCAGCCGCTTCCTGAACAGCCCGTTCGAGACGCCGATCGGAGTGGTGACTGCGTTTATTGGCGTACCGTTCTTCCTCTATCTGATTTACAAGAGAGGGGGAGGCAAGCATGCCTGAGAAAAAAAGCAGGTTTCGTCTGCTGCTGACAGTGAACATTCTCCTGATTGTTGCGGCGATTTACATCAGCCTGACAAATGGGGTGTTCGACATGTCGGTGATGGATGTGGTTCGCACTTTGCTGCGCATCGAACCGTCCGCCGATCACGATCTCGTCATTTTCGATTTTCGCTTGCCGCGCATCGTCATTGCGGCTTTGGTAGGCTTTGGCCTGGGCATTGCCGGGGCCGTCATTCAAGGCATTACCCGCAATGGCCTGGCAGACCCCGGGATTTTGGGGATCAACGCCGGGGCAGGTGCGGCGATTGTAGCGTTCATGTTTTTCTTCCAAGGAAAGTTTACGGAGGCAAGCTGGTTTTCGATCATGGCGATGCCGCTTTTCGGTCTGACCGGGGGCTTGCTCGCCGCAGCGCTGATCTACATGTTCGCCTGGCGCAAAGGAACGCTTGACCCGCAACGGCTGATCCTGGTCGGAATCGCCATCGGCTCAGGTTTGGGCGCTGTGTCGCTGTACCTGTCGCTGAAAATGAATCCGAACGATTTCGAAATGGCAACGGTGTGGCTGACAGGAAGCATCTGGAATGCGAACTGGACCCACATTACGGGCATGCTTCCGTGGCTCATCCTGTTGTCCCCGGTCCTCTTGCGCAAGGCGCACGTACTCGATTTGATGCAGCTTAGCGAGGAATCGGTGAAAAGTCTTGGGGTGTCGGTAGAAAAAGAGCGCAACCGGTTGCTGCTGTCCAGCATCGGGATCGTCAGCGCGTGCGTCTCTGTGTCCGGCAGCATCGGCTTTGTCGGCTTGATGGCGCCACACATCGCCAAGCGCTTGACGGGGATTGCGCACAGACACGTCCTGCCGCTGTCCGGTATGATCGGGATGTTGATGGTGGTGGCCGCAGACTTTATCGCCAAGACCGTGTTTACCCCTGTCGAGCTGCCGGTGGGGATCGTCATCTCGATTATCGGCGTGCCGTATTTCTTCTATCTGCTCAGCAGAGCGAGAAGGTAGCATACATGTAAAAAAGCCATTTTCATAAAGCGAAAAAGAGAGCGCCACTTATACGAGGGGCGCTCCTCTGGCTTTAGGGGAGAAAAGGGAGGAACAAAAATGGAACTGGCAAAATTGATTAAGGAGCGCCGCTCGATTCACCGCTTTGAAGATCGCGAGGTAGACCCGGCGCTGGTTGCCGAACTGTTGGACACAGCCGTTTGGGCGCCGAATTACCACATGACCCAGCCGTGGCGCTTTATCGTGACGTACGGCGAAGGGCGCAGAAGAATCGCCGAAGCGGTGCGGATCATGAAGGAAAAACGTGAGCTGGACCCTGTGAAAAAGAAAGAAGTAGGCGAGAAGTTTTACAACAAAATCATGGCGATTCCGATGATAATGACTGTCATCATGACGGAAAGCCCGAACCTGATCGAGCGTCAGGATGATTTTGCCTCGACGAGTATCGTCATCCACAACTTCAGCTTGCTTGCCTGGGAAAAAGGCATCGGGCTGACCTGGGAGACGTATCCGTGGATTCACGAGCCGGAATTTCGCGAAGCGATGGGCATTGCTCCTGGCGAAAGAGTGCTGGGGAACCTGCACATCGGCTACCCGGCGGCGATTCCCAATCCGCAGCCGCGCGTTCCGGCAGCGGAGCGAATTACATTTGTAGACAAAGCATAGGACAAGATTTCCAGATTTTTTCTTGTCACGTTATAACTTTTTGTGGTACTCTTGGATCATTCTACAAGGAAGGGTGACCATCAAGCCAATGATCTACTAACTCCTATTTCCACAAAAGCAATCGGATAATGACGATGCGTTTTTTGGATGGGAGTAGTATGTGCATATTGGCGAATAGATGGTAGAGCCTTTGTCTTTCTTGCAGAAGGTTTCTATGTCTTTTTGGTGTCAGTATGTAATGCCTCCTGTCCAGATCGCAAAATGGATAAGGAGGCTTTTTTATGTCTAATATGCTGCAGAACCGCTATGTCAGGGCCATTTTGTTGTCGGGCCTGTTTTTGCAAATCGGGATTTGGGTGCGCAACTTTGCCATCCTGCTTTACGTGATGGACCATACCGGAGGCGACCCGTTCGCCGTGTCCATGATTTCGGTAGCGGAGTACGCGCCGATTTTCCTCTTCTCGTTTCTCGCCGGGACGTTTGCTGATCGCTGGCGGCCGAGACGGACGATGGTCTGGTGCGATCTGCTCAGCGCCTTGTCGGTGGTCGCGGTGCTCATCACGTTTATGCTCGGAACGTGGAAGGCGATTTTCTTCGCTACGCTGATCTCGGCTGTGCTCTCCCAGTTTTCCCAGCCGTCAGGGATGAAGCTGTTCAAGCTGCATGTGCCTGCTGAGCAGTTGCAAGCCGGGATGTCCGCCTATCAGACGATCTTTGCCATTTTCATGGTGCTCGGCCCGATTGTCGGCACATTCGTGTTCCAGCAATGGGGAATGGAAGCATCTATGGTCATTACGGCCATCGCATTTCTGGCTTCTGCTGGCGTGCTGTACCTGCTGCCGCCTGACCGCGTGGAGACAGAGGAGAAGAAAGACTCGGCTCTGCTTGCGGAAATGGCGAGCGGAATCCGCTACGTGCTCTCCAACCGGGTGCTGTCGCTGCTTGGCGCCTGTTTCATGGCAGCAGGGCTCGGCATTGGGATGGTGCAGCCGTTGGCGATTTTCCTGGTGACAGAACAGCTCCATCTGCCGAAAGAAAGCCTGCAATGGCTATTGATGGTGCAAGGTGTGGGCATGATTGTAGGAGGGGCGCTGACGATGGCGCTGGCAAAAAACGTTCCGCCGCAAAGGCTGCTCGTCATGGGCATGCTAGGGAACGCAGTTGCCCTGGGCATTTGCGGGGTGTCTACGCATCTGTGGCTGACGCTTTTGGCCCAACTGGTTGCTGGATTGCTTTTGCCGTGCATCCAGATCGGGATCAATACGATGCTGCTCAAATATACGGAAAGCTCCTTCATCGGGCGGGTTAACGGGATTTTGACCCCGCTGTTTACAGGTTCTATGGTCATCATGATGAGTATAGCCGGGGTGTTGAAGCTGCACCTTCCCCTCGTCGCGATCTATACGATTTCGGCAGCGCTGTTCATTATCGGCTTGAGCTTTATTTTGCCGCTGTATCGCATGAAAGAAGGAAAGGCCGGAGCTGATGCAGAACAGATTGGATCATATTGAGGCTGCATGAGGTTGGCAGCGTGTGCTGCGGTAGCGGCAAATGCTCTGGCCTTGTCCCAGGCGCGAGCGAGGCTTGAGCCAGAGCATTGGAAAAAAGAGCGGGGGTGCGGTCAGGTGGCGCATGAGCGGATTTCATCTAAGGAAGGTCTGGCTATGGAAGCGGCCGTGAGAAAGCTGGCGGTCCGTCTGCCGGAGGTAACGGAACAGGTGGATGGTTTTGGGCACACGTCGTTTCGGGTAAGCGACAAGCCGTTTGTCATTATGGGCGAGGGCGGTGCTGACGGGCCAGCCTTGTCCTTCAAGGTGCTCAAGACGACGCAGGAAATTTTGCTTGCGCAGGAGCACTTTTACAAGACGCCTTACATCGGCCATCATGGCTGGGTGTCCATCCGCGCCAAAAATATCGCGGACTACGACATGCTCGCCGACTATTTGCTGGAAGGCTATCTGTGCGCAGCCCCCAAGCGCCTGGTCAAGCAGGTGCAGGCGAACGCGCAGGCACAGTAGAGCGGGCTTGTGGGTGCTTTTCGCGGGAAAAGGCAGGCTTCCCCTGATGTCTCCTGCTATAATTCATAAGTAACGAGCTGTGAACGACCGTTCGGCACAGCGATATTCCAGGCAAAGGGGGAGCCGTGTTGGATTTGAATCTCCAGCAAATCAGCAAGCTGCTCGAGGTCGTCTTCGAGAATGCCCATGAGCCGATGATTGTGACGGACAGGGACGGCAAAATCCTTTTGATGAATCGGAGCTATCGGGAATTTTTGAATGTGCAGGACGTCATCGGCAAGCCAGTGACGGACGTCATCGAAAATACGCGCATGCATATCGTCGGCCAGGCGGGCGTAGCGGAAATTGCGGATATCCAGCAAATCAAAGGGCAGAAGATGATCGCCCACCGCATCCCGATCATGGACGAGGGCAAGGTCATTGCCGTGCTCGGGACGGTGCTGTTTCAGGATGTGCAAGAGCTGACTGCCCTGGCCGCAATGGTCGATCAGTTGAAGGACGAGCTGACTTACTATAAAAAAGAACTGCGGCGCAGGATGGGGGCGACCTATCATTTTGACCAGATCGTCGGGTACAATCAAAAGCTGCAGGAGCTGAAAAAATTCGCCCAAAAGGTGGCGACGAGCGATTCGACGGTGCTGATTACCGGAGAGAGCGGCACGGGCAAGGAGCTGTTTGCCCATGCGATTCATGCGCAGAGCAAGCGGAAGATGGGGCCGTTCATCCGCGTGAACTGTGCGGCGATTCCTGATTCATTGCTGGAGTCCGAGCTGTTTGGCTATGAAGAGGGAGCGTTTACCGGAGCAGTGCGCCGCGGGAAAAAAGGAAAGTTCGAGCTGGCCAATCACGGAACGATCCTCCTGGACGAGATCGGAGACATGCCGCTGCCGCTGCAAGCCAAGCTGCTGCGGGTGCTGCAGGAAAAAGAAGTGGAGCGGGTCGGGGCCGTGCGGACGACGCCGATTGATGTGCGGGTCATCGCCTCTACCAACCTGGATTTGCCGCAGCGCATCAAGGAAGGCAAGTTCCGCGCCGACCTGTACTACCGCTTAAACGTAGTCACCCTGTCGATTCCTCCGCTGCGAGAGCGGCTGGAGGATTTGCCGGAGCTTGTTTCCAACCTGCTCAAACAACTGAGCGAGTCCACGGGCGTCACGGTCAAGGTGATCGACGAAGACGTGTGGACGGTGCTGCGCGGCTATTCCTGGCCGGGAAATGTACGGGAGCTGCGCAACGTGCTGGAGCGGGCGCTGCATCTGGTGGAGGACGATGTGCTGAAAAAGGAGCACATTTGGCTGCCGGCTTCTGACGAGGTCGCGCCAGTTGCTGCTATTTCTCCGTCCGGCAGGGAGTTGCGGCCGCTCAAGCAGTTGGTGGAAGAGACGGAGCGGGAAGCGATTTTGCTGGCGATGCAGCAGGCCGGAGGCAACAAGCTGGAGGCGGCAAAGCTTTTGCAGATCAGCAAGTCCAGCTTTTATGAAAAGTGGGAGAAGTATCAGCAGAAGAAATAAAGGCAGTGCTTTTAGAAGCTGGGACATGTCGGACAAGCCGCGGTCCCGGCTTTTTTTGATCGAGAGAGGCGCTGTCGCTGTGGAGGCCGGAGGGGCTGGAGGGGCAGGCGACGTTCACGCGAGAAAGCTGGACGGAGCCAGGTGGTGTGCTAACTGTCGTCCCTTGTCGCATTTTGCTAGATTCCGCGTTTCCGGAAAGAGAAAAAGAGAGAAGGCGGACAGCGGCAGAAGGTTTTGACTTTTCGGGCAGATGGATTTCGCGGTGATTTTTGCTAGATTCCATAAATGCGGACGCGTTTTTCCGGAAATCCGGAAGTTTTTGCAAGCGCTATCATTTTACTGTTGCTGTCCGTTTGGCGCAAAGCCGCGTCTGATCGCGATTTGTCGGAATTTGGCCCACGTTGGCACGATCCATGCAATTCAAGAGAGGATGTAAGCGATTTCTTTTGGTGGGTACACACACTATGCTCTCCAGGCGGAGGGCCATTCGAAAGGAGAATTGTATGATTATTGAAGTGTTGTCCATCGTGATCGCGCTTGGTCTGTTGATGTTTTTCGCGTACCGGGGCTACCCTGTTATCGTCTTTGCCCCGATTTTTACGCTGCTGGCAGTCGTGATGTCGGGAATTGCGCTGCTGCCCAGCTACACGGAAACATTCATGACCAACGCAGCCAACTATGTGAAATCATTTTTTCCTATCTTCCTGCTTGGTGCGATTTTCGGAAAAGTGATGGAGCTGAGCGGTGCCGCTTCGTCGATCGCGCATACGATCGTGAAAGCGCTTGGCTCCAACCGGGCGATTTTGGCAGTCGTTCTGGCATGTTCGATTTTGACGTATGGCGGGGTGTCGCTGTTCGTCGTCGCTTTTGCCGTTTATCCGTTTGCCGCAGCGATCTTCCGTGAAGCAAACATTCCTAAGCGCCTCATTCCGGGAACGATTGCGCTCGGGGCATTCACCTACACGATGGATGCTTTGCCGGGAACGCCGCAAATTCAAAACATCATTCCTACGACGTATTTCGGTACGGACGCCTATGCGGCTCCGGTTGTGGGGATTATCGGCGCCATCATCGTTTTTGTCGGCGGGATGGCGTGGCTGGAACGCAGACGCAAACAGGCGGCTGCCGCCGGAGAAGGCTATGGCGAAGGACATTCGAACGAGCCGGAGTTGGTGAAAACCGAAACGTACATGAACATCTGGGTAGCGATTCTTCCGCTGGCGCTCGTGCTCGTCGGCAACTACCTGTTCAGCCGTGGCATCTGGACGGTCGAAAACTGGTATGACGCTACGATGCTCAAAGATTCGTTCAAAATTGAAAAAGTGAAAAACGTCGTGTCGTCTTGGGCACTGATTATTTCTCTTAGCCTGGGGATCATTGCAGCGATGCTTATTAACGTGAAGCAGGTCAAAACGAAGCTGGCAAGCGGTTTGACCGCAGCAGCCATGGGTGCTTTGCTGGCGATCTTCAATACAGCGTCCGAAGTTGGCTTTGGAAACGTCGTGAAAACATTGCCTGGCTTCAAGCTGATTCAAGACTGGATTTTGGGTGCGAGCGACCATCCGCTCGTCTCGGAGGCTGTAGCGGTAAACGTGCTGGCAGGTGTGACCGGATCGGCCTCTGGCGGGATGTCGATTGCACTTGAGGTCATGGGCAAGCAATACCTGGAGATGGCCAACGCCGCCGGGATCAGTCCAGAGCTGTTGCACCGGATTGCTTCCATGGCTTCCGGCGGGATGGATACGCTGCCGCACAACGGAGCGGTCATCACGCTGCTCGCCATCACCGGCTTGACGCATCGCCAGTCGTACAAGGACATTTTTGCCATCACCATTTTGAAAACAGCCGCCGTATTTATACTGGCCTTCGCTGTTTCCATTTTCTAGGTTCGCAACATAACATCCCGCATGGACGGGGATAGACAGCATGCCGGAGAGGAGACAAACCATATGGAGAAACTATTGAACAATCAAGTGGCATTGGTAACAGGAGCAGCGAGCGGGATCGGGCTTGAGATTGCCCGGACGTTTGCGGCAGAGGGCGCCAAAGTCATGCTGCTGGACTTGAACCGGGACGCTGCGGATGCAGCTTCTGCCCGCTTGCAAGAGGAAGGCTATGAGGCGATGAGCTTGAGTGCCGATGTCACGAACGAGGAGCAGATACAAAAAAGCATCCAGCAAGCCGTGGAAACTTTCGGCAAGCTCGATATTTTGGTGAACAACGCAGGCCTTCAGTTTGTCTCGCCGATTGAAGAGTTTCCTACGGCCAAGTTCGAGCAGATGATCGCCATCATGCTGACAGCGCCGTTTATCGCGATCAAGCACGCCTTTCCCGTGATGAAACAACAGGGCTACGGGAGGATCATCAACATGGCTTCCATCAACGGCTTGATCGGCTTTGCGGGGAAAGCTGCGTACAACAGCGCCAAGCATGGAGTAATCGGCTTGACCAAGGTGGCGGCGTTGGAGGGGGCTGCAGACGGCATTACCGTCAATGCGATCTGCCCAGGGTATGTCGATACGCCTCTGGTTCAAAACCAACTGGCTGATCTGGCCAAAACGAGACAGGTGCCGCTGGAAAAGGTCATGGAAGAAGTGATCTATCCATTAGTTCCGCAAAAGCGGCTGTTACAGGTGCAGGAAATCGCCGACTACGCTGCGTTTTTGGCGAGCAAGAAAGCGCAGGGCATCACCGGCCAGGCCGTCGTAATTGATGGCGGATATACGGCGCAATAAGCTTCATACAAGGAAAGCAGGGGCCTCTTGTTTATGGAGGCCCTGTTTCATTGTCCAAAGTTTTTTTGATAAACTAGCAAAAAGCTCTTGTATTCTATTTTTAGATGTGATAGATTATTCCTTGTCGCCAAGAACGACGACAAAACACGAGAAAAGATAACAACTTTCGATAAAAAAGTTC
>NZ_JBYTBG010000037.1:0-49467 GCF_058788915.1 Brevibacillus sp. FW301-21C12A | reverse complement strand
CATTCCAAGACCCAGCATACAGGAGGCGCTTTTTTCTTTCAAAGCTCAAATTTCTTCATTACAGGAATGGCTCCTCGGATTCAGAGGAAAAAGAGGGAGCGGGGCTGATTTCCTCTGCCATAGCGTGAAGCTTGGCATTGGCTTTTAAACGAATGACGTAACTCACTTCTTTGTCTTCGCATGTTTCATACAGGGATGGAATGGCAAATCCACTATCGCCGCGAACGAGTATATCCATATGCGGAAGTTGATTCAAGTAGCTGTCAATGATGTCGCTTACCATGTCTTCCGCCCCTTTGGATGTATATTGTTCACCAGGGCGATTGACCGCAGAAAGACACATGCCTGTCATACAATCGAACGCCATTAAAGGGTGAAATCCAGTTGTCTTGTAATGGGTATTAAACGCGCTATTTTCCTGATTTCCATAGGTTTGGAAATACGTGGAATCGACATCGATGGTGAGCTGATGTTGATCTAATCGTTTGTGAGTGTCGATACTTGATTGCAGGAGGAAATCATTCATTTGGTCGATGTTTTCGGGTGTAAAAGCCCCATATGTTCGTGACACAGTTGGTTGGCTAGCCAAGTAATCCTTTTCTGTAACCTGAGTAAAGACCGGATCGTCCACAAGACGTTTCGCAGCGTAATCACGATGGTACCCTGCTAGATGTTGAAAGACTAGTTGTTCAACAACAGATGGGTAGGTATGGTCCGGTAAATGACGCTCATCTTGAATATGAAGGGTGTTATGAAGAGATTGAAAATAACCGATTTTATGTGCAGACTCTTTATAAAGAATCAGTCCTCCATCCGACGTGATTCTTTCATGAGATAGACCAATTTTTAAATTGGGATTGAAGTTTGTTTTTATTTCGTTTAAAGTAGGCATAAGGGAACCTCCATTTGTTTGGTTTAGACACTTTAAACATAACAGAGGCTTCCCTTTTTTTGTACTCTTTTTTCACTTTTTAGGTGAAAGGTACCAGTAGAGAGAACACTTGGTACATATTCGTTTGGGAGAATTTTGGATTTTTTGGTGAATAATCTAGGTGAAAATATATTTGCACATCTTTTCGTTTTGCTGGATAAGAAAACCTCTATCGAATCCTGCTCAAGGATGAGCGACCACGTCTTAGCGAAAGGTTGTTCTTGCCGAATCGGTTGTTTGCTCTTGCAAGTTTACGCTATCCGATTCAGTCAAACAAGCTGCCGGCAGCACCGACAGCTTGTTTCTTCGTTATTCCCATTTTTTCCTAGTAGCTGATGAGCGCAGCCATCAGCAAGCCTGCCGCAATGCTCAATCTGGAGGCGAAAATGCCTACAGACACGTTGCCGTTCGGGATTTCAGACACGACCTTGAACGGCGTCACCCACTCGAACAAATAAAAAATGATGACTTGAAACACCATGCCGACCAGGCCCCATACAACCAAATCCCACAGGTTGACCGAATGGTAGACAGCAGATGCGAGCACGATTGCCAGCCCGATAATTTTTCCGCCCAGGTCGTGTGCTGCCGCCTTGGCCGCCGCCATTTTTTTCGGGTCGTCTGTCTGCGCCCCGTCCTTGATGAGAGCGAACTCCTTATACGGAGTCGTAAACGTAAACACGAAAATACCTACTGCCAATATCGGAATTGTCACGGCCATATAGGCCAAAAAATTGAGTATGTAGCTCCATTGCGTAATCATGCCGCGCCCCTCTCCTTTTCGCTATCCTTTCATGCCGACTGGCAAGTAATACGACAGGTTGTTTGTAATCGGACCTCCGACCCGGGCCACGATTGCGGATGCTTCCCCGCCAATCCAGAAGGAGCCCCACAACAGCCGTCCGGCGTAGGGACCCGCCACGGTCTGCACCGTGATTTCGGGCAGCTCCACCCGCTTTTGGTAGATCATCGGCTGCTCCCAGTAAAATTCCTCCTGGTCTTTCTCCACCAAAGTGCCGTCTGCCGCAAACAGGGCCACTCCGCCCCCTTCTCTGCCGAAAATGGGCTTGGTTACATAGTCTTCTGTCCCTGCAAAACGGTTTTCAAAATAGGTCGGAAGCATGTAGGCGTCGATGGTCGCATGCTCTTCTGCGGTAAAAAACTCGCCCGCCTCGTGCAAGTTCCAGATGAGCGCCTGCAGCGCCTTTGTCTGGATCAAAAACGCGGACGGCGGATTGATGATCGCAAGCTTTCTGTCCGCAATCAGCGCCAGGACGTGCTCGCCTGTCGGGTAGCCGTCTTCGTCCCGCTCGTCTGCGAGCTTTTCCAGCGCATGCAAACGGTACAGCACATCGACGGGAAGCAGGCTGTCGCCGTCCTGCACGTACAGTCCGTCCTCCCAGACGCGCAGCTTTTCCAGCGGCGCAAACCGGGCAGCGATCTCCGTCTTTTCCATTAAATAAAGCGTGGTGCCCTTGTCTTCCTCGTGCCAGTCCAGCGAGCTGAACCAGACGTGCTCTACCGGATAGCCCATGTCCCTGTAAGCTTGCAGCAGCTTGGCAAAAGCGTGGCGCAACTGGACGTCCATGCCGGCATTCGGATTGTTCACTCCGAAAAAGCGGCAGGCGTGCTCGTTGACGTAAAAAGCTTCGACGATCCCGGTCGGCGTGTCGCTGTTGCACTCCAGCATTTTCAGCCCCGCTTGCGTCTCGGCAAAATCAAAGCGCCCGATCGCCGTAGGCAGCTTGGGCAAAACGGCGGTTCTGACCGTTTGCAGCGCTTGCTGCGGGACTCCCAGTTCGAGCAGGAGCGCGTCGTCTGCCTGCTGCAGCACAGGCGTCACTTTGGTGAAAATCCGGCCCAGCGCAGCCGTTGCCGTCGCAAGCTCGTCTCGAAACGATGCCGGGATGAGGTGCAGATCGGCCAGCGCGTACTCTTCGCCGTACATCCAATCCCATGTAAAAATGCCTTCTTCACGCAAAGGGCCGTACAGCGCTTCTCTTCGGTTCCGCACGTCCACTGGCCTCACCCCGAGCTGGACACGCCGGAGCTGCCGATACCGCCCTTGGAGCTGCTCGGGCTAATGCCGCTTGATACGCCTTGCGACTTGCTTTTCGACGAGCCGCCTCCGTAGTAGGTGGACGACCCGCCGCGCGAGCTGCTTCCTCCGTCGTCGCAATAGCCGTCATTGTCTCTGTCGTAGCAATCGTCATCATAGTCTGACGAACAGCCGCTGATGGCCATCGTAGCAGCCACGAACAGGCCGACGACCTTGGCCGATTTTGTCAGTGCCATCCTCTTCCCTCCTACCCTGCCGGCCGCGCGTAGAAAATGTACACCTGGCGATCTTCGTCCACTTCCGCCGATGTTTTTTCCCACTCGCGTCCATTCAGGTACAAATAGTCGCTTTGCAAGTGCAAGAGAGCATCGTCGTCGTCCTTGAACGAAAACGTGTGCACGAGCGGGTAAAGCCGTGTGTTCTCGCGGTACTCCCGCATCTCGATCTGGATGCTCCCCCAGCGCACGGACGGCCTCTCCGCGTAGTCCACAGCCGTCTCCTCCGTCGAATGCCGGACGTAGATCACGTACGTCCCCTGCTCAATCGCGCAGGAAGTCTTCTCGTAGACGACATGCCCTTTCACCAGGTAGTCGCAGGCAAAGCGCAAGGACACTTCGTCCTTGTCGATCCGGTCGTAGTAAAACAAGACCGGGTAACCGTTCGCCTCATCCAGCAGCCGATATTCCAATCTGGCCATTTTTTCACCCCGTTTGTACGAAAATGCTGCTTCTTTCACGACACGCAACATTTTATACGCGCTACGAAACATTTGGTTGCCAAAAAATTAAAAAAATCGGATGAACAGGAAAAAGCTGGTGCGAGAGTCCCGACCCAAGCCCCAGCCGCGATGTTTCCTGTGAAAAAGGTCGCGCTACCGGCAGTCCGGCAAAGCCTTAGCGCAGACAATCCGCCATGCTCTGCTCCAGCAGCAGGCCGCGAATCGGCTCGTGCAAATGCCCGTTCGTCGCCAAAAGCGAGCGCACCTGATCTTGGGCAAACGGCTCGTGCCGGTACGGTTTCCCTTGCCAGTCGGTGATGGTCGCTCCCGCCTCGCTCGCGATGACGATCCCCGCAGCGACGTCCATGATGCCCGAGCGCTGCATGACGATATAGTCCAGCCAGCCGTTGGCGAGCAGACACCAGTCGAGCGCCGGAGCGACGTTGCGCAAAATCCGCTTCGTGTTCAGCACAAACGGCTCCGTAAAGGCCAACTCCTCCTGCTTGGTCACCGTATTGCGCCCGCGGATGTAGGTCCCGACTGCGCGCGTCAAGTCTGTCCGGTTGTTGATCGACATGCGCCTGCCGTTCAAAAACGCGCCCTTCCCTTTTTCCGCCCAGAACATTTGCCCTGCCACCGGGTTGTAGACGACGCCGAGGACGAGATCGCCCTTGTGCTGCAAGGCAATCGAAATACTGAAGTACGGATGGCCGATAAAGTAGTTGTTCGTGCCGTCCAGCGGATCGACAATCCACAAATATTCTTCGTCGCGGCTGACCATTCCGACTTCCTCGGAAAAAATCGTATGCGTCGGGAAATGGCGGTGCAGTACCTCGATAATGCGCTGCTCGCTGCCTTTGTCCTCCGGCAGCTTCACGTCGTTATGCAGTTCCTCATCCGGCGTAAGCTGTTCGAGAAAACGCTCCTTTAAAAATGCTCCTGCTGCACTTGCTGCTTCTTTGGCTATTTCCAGCATCGGCTTTTCGCCCCTTCCTATGGTCTGTCATTGTTTTCCCTTGCATTCCGGCTCCTGACTTCACTATGATAGAGTGACACCCATCTCGCGAAAGACAGATACGCAGCGCGGTCCCGAGCCACAAGCCAGCCTTTTCCCATCGGTGCCCGACGCTTTTAGGAGGGGAAAACATGAACAGCGATTTCATTCGCCTGAAAAATATGGAGGGTGAGCTTAAATTCACCCAAATGAACAATAGCTACGGCTTCTCGGTCACGACGAAGGAGCTTGTCTTTTTCAAGCCGCACCTGACCTACCACCTGTTTTTGCACGACATCGTCAGCATGGTGCCGCATAAGCTCGACAACGCGCCCGTGTCCTTTCGCCTGAACCGCGAAACCGTCCACACCACGTTTGGCTCCCAATACTACAAGATCGGCGTCAAGTGGGCCAGAATCGTCTCCCGCTCCGGCATCGTGGAGAAGGAAAACATGGAGTTTATCGTCCCTCTCTCCGCCAAAATGCTCACTTACATTACACAATACAGCGGGCTTGTTGTGATCCGGTAAAGCCTGGGTAAAAAAACAGCTCTGGGGTGTGCGTATTTCGCACGCCTTTTTGCTATTTTCTGCTCAGGACGATAAACGTCCCGGTGCCGTGGGCGACCCGCTTGTTGCGCTCGTCGTACACCGTGCCCTCCATGACGACCAGCGTGTGCCCCCGGTGCAAAAACGTCGCTTCGGCGCAAAGCCGCTTCCCTACTCCGGGCCGCAAGTAGTTGATTTTCAATTCGGTCGTGACCGCGTACTGCTCCGGCGGCAGCGAGCGGTTGATTAGCGAACCCATGGCCGAGTCGATCAAGGTGGCGAGAATCCCCCCGTGCACCGCTCCCCCGGAGTTGTGCATGAACACGGTGAGAGGCAGCTCGAAGCGATACGACTGCTTCGTTTCGTCGATAAACTCTCCCTTCAGGCCAAGAAAGCCGGATAAATAGGCGCTTTTGCGCTCGCGCTTCTGGCGGATTGCCTGCAAAGCCAGCTCCAGTATTTTCCGTTCCTCGTCATTTCCTTCCGCCCAGACATTTTTTAGCTCTTCTATCATTTTGTTCACTCCAACAAAAATAGACTCATTCCTTTTATTGTAGCCCATAAAGCTGGTTTCCGCCATGTCTCCAAAAACCGGTCACAGCCGCTCACAGGCAGCAGACTGAGCAAATGTTCAGACTTTTACGGTTGTTTCTATTAATAAAAATTGATAAGATAGTGCAAAACATAAGACAGGTAACTTTCACGTGTAGGAAGGGAGAGTTTCACATTGGCTAGACAACGAAGTGACATGATTAAAAAAGGTTTTGACCGCGCTCCGCACCGCAGCTTGCTTCGTGCGGCAGGAGTAAAGGACGAGGATTTCGACAAACCGTTTATCGCCATTTGCAACTCTTACATCGACATTATCCCGGGCCACGTGCACTTGCAGGAATTTGGCAAGCTGGTCAAGGAAGCTGTTCGTGCCGCTGGCATGGTTCCTTTTGAGTTCAATACGATCGGGGTTGACGACGGCATCGCCATGGGCCACATCGGCATGCGCTACTCGCTCCCGAGCCGCGAAATCATCGCAGACAGCCTGGAAACGGTCGTAGCCGCGCACTGGTTCGACGGCATGATCTGCATTCCGAACTGTGACAAGATCACCCCGGGCATGATTATGGGCGCCCTGCGCGTCAACATCCCGACTGTATTCGTGACAGGCGGCCCGATGAAAGCAGGCAAAACGAGCGACGGCCGTTCCATCTCGCTTTCTTCTGTATTCGAAGGCGTCGGGGCTTACCAGGCTGGCCTGATCGACAACAAGCAACTGGAAGAACTGGAACAATACGGATGCCCCACCTGCGGTTCCTGTTCCGGTATGTTTACCGCCAACTCGATGAACTGTCTGCTCGAAGCGATCGGTCTGGCGCTGCCAGGCAACGGCACTGTTCTCGCCGTCTCTCCGGAGCGCCGCGAGCTGGTAAAATCCTCCGCAGAAAAGCTCAAGCACCTGATCGAGCAAGACATCAAGCCGCGCGACATCGTTACACTGGAAGCGATCGACGACGCCTTCGCGCTCGACATGGCGATGGGCGGCTCTACGAATACCGTTTTGCACACGCTGGCAATCGCCCAGGAAGCGGGAATCGAATACCCGATCGAGCGCATCAACGAAGTGGCGAAGCGCATCCCGCACATTTGCAAGCTGGCGCCATCCTCTGACTACCACATCGAGGACTGCCACGAAGCGGGCGGCGTGTCCGCTGTGCTCAAGGAGATCGCGCGCAAAGAAGGCGCGATTCATCCGAACCGGATTACCGTGACAGGCAAGACGCTGGCAGAAAACATCGCCAACGCCGAAATCAAAAACGACCAGGTGATTCGTCGTCTGGAAAATCCGTACAGTGCCTCCGGCGGTCTGGCCGTCCTGTTCGGCAACCTGGCCGAGCAAGGCTCGATCATCAAAACCGGCGGTGTCGATCCTTCTATTAAAAGACACGAAGGTCCGGCGATCTGCTTCGACTCGCAGGAGGAAGCACTGGCGGGCATCGCCGCTGGCAAGATCAAATCCGGGCACGTCGTCATCATTCGCTACGAAGGACCAAAAGGCGGCCCCGGCATGCCGGAAATGCTCGCTCCTACCTCGCAAATCGTCGGGATGGGACTCGGCAAGGAAGTCGCGCTCGTCACAGACGGACGCTTCTCCGGCGCTTCCCGCGGAATCAGTATCGGCCACGTCTCGCCGGAAGCGGCGGAAGGCGGCCCGATCGCTTTCGTCCAGGACGGAGACATCATCTCCATCGACCTCGAAGAGCGCTCGATCCACCTGCACGTGGACGAGGCTGAGCTGGCCCGCCGCCGCGAAGGCTGGCAGGAATTCCAGCCGAAAGTCAAAACAGGCTACCTGGCCCGCTACTCCAAGCTGGTGACGAATGCGAGCATGGGCGGCGTTATGAAAATCTAGTCGCGTTTCTTTATAAAAGACACCCCCCTGCCTTTGGACAAGCTGTCCGCTCAGGCAGGGGGTTTTTCCTATGCAAAAGCCGCTTGTTACTGATCCATGAAGCGCTCGCTTTTGTCAGCTCCAGCGCCTGCTGCTCCGTGAGCGCGGTCACCTCGCCTGTCTCCGCCCAGTCAAACCCGCCAGCCGGAATACGCATTCCTGAACAGGATTGTCTCCTTGCCCGGCTCGCCAGCGGCCGGCGCAATCACGCTCACATCCGTAAAAACGGCATCGTATATGTCGTCTTTTTGGTTTTGCTCGCTATACCGCGATTCCAGGGCGATACCGCCGCTGTCTTGCGCCGTCTCCTGGCTGTCGATCACACCTGCTTGTCCACAGACACCGTCAGTCGCTTCCCGCTGAGCGCGATCTCCCGCAGCCGCGTATGCGAAATATTGACCGGATAGCCCGGGTCTTCTTTTGCCGCCCCTGCCTCTGTCTGGGCTTTGCTGTACACTGTCGCCTTGTCGTAGGCGAGGTCTTCCGGCTTCCAGTGGATCTCGCTCAATGTTGCCTTGGACAGCTCGACCAGCGGACGGCCTGCCTGCTTCTCTTCCAGCTTGAGCTCATTGTTTTCCAAAAGCAAGCGGACAAACGACTCTTTTTGGCGATCGTAGCGCAAGTAAATGGTTTGTCTGCCGACGACATTGCCCTCCAGCTTGGCTGACACGCGCACATCCCGGTACTTCTCGCTGTCGCGCAAATACAGCATGCCGCTTTCACCGGGCGGCGAAGTCAGCACGATGCTGTTGTCCCCAAATTCCTCCGCACCGCCCATTCGCTCCCACTTTGCCGCCTGCTGTTCGTCGCCCTGCACGAATTTGACCTTTTGCTGCGTATCCTTCTGAATTTTTATCAGCAAATGGTTCGTGTACCAGTAAAGAGCAGCCTGGACGCGCGTCAGGTTGTACAGGCTGTCCTCGGCGGTATTGCAGGCGTTGCCCTCTCTGTTGAAATGCATCGCAAACAGTTGTCGGATGTTGGCGTCATTCACATCGGACACGAGCCGGTTCATCCCCTGGTAGAGCGCGTTGGCGTGTATTATCATGTCCGCGCGCGACGATTTCTTTTGCCAGCTCCGGCTCTTCTGCGACCCGCATGCCAGGCAAAAAGAAAGTAGCCTTCAGATGATGCTTGTCCAGTTCATCCAAAAGCTTCTTCATCGTGTCGCTGTCTGTCATTCCATTGAAGGTGAGCGATAGCTCCCGCCTGGTGGTGTACACAAACGGAATCGCCTTGCTCTTTTCTCCTGTGGAGCGAATGGTGGTTGGGGCGACTTTGGATTTTGGTGTACCGTCGTCGGCTTTCCGTTCTTCCCCGAAAAAAGCGGCGCATCCGGTCAACAAAATCAGCACCATCATCAACGCGATCATGGCAAACGAGAAGTTTTTGCTTTTTTTGCCTCCACCTGTCTGCATCGGATTGCTCCTTTTTTCCGTTCTCCATCAAGGTTTTCTCCTAGCTTATCCGTCATCCATACTACTCCTTGTACACGCAAACTGCTATTGATAAATCAAGGCAATTGCCCATGCTTCTGCTGTTGCGCGAAGCGAATCGGGCATGCTAAAAAAGAGGCGTTCCCCCGGCGCTTGGACAGCAAAAAAGGACGATCCGACTGGACCGCCCTCCTGTTTGCCTGCTTCGCTTTTTCCAAGATTTTCTTGCTCCTATCTCGCAACGAACAGCGCTGTGAGACGTATGAATAAGTAGAGAGATTCGAAATAACGCTACAGGACGCGACGCGCCGAGACAAAGCGCTTCTCCCAGGATGTGCCTTTAAAACCTGTAAAAGTCACACCGGGTTGCCCGTAGGTATGTAGTAGCTTGTTGTTGCCAGCGTAAATCGCTACGTGGGTAATCCGCTTGGACTTCGTCGTTGTGCTCGCCTTGAAGAAGACCAGATCCCCTTTTTTCAGGTTGGCTTTGGACACACTGATTCCTTTTTTCGCCTGGTCGCGCGACGTTCGCGGCAAGCTCTTGCCTACTGCCACGCGAAAAACGCGTTGCGTGAAAGAAGAGCAGTCAAAGACGGCTGTCGTATTTTTGCTTGCGCCGAATTTATAAGGTGTACCCAAATATTTTTTCCCAGTGGCAATAACCTTGTCCGCTTTTGCTTGCGACCAAGCAGCATGAGCTACATTTTCTCCAGGCATCGGCATGGCAATCGCAGTTACGCCAAGTGTCAAGCCCATTACAATTCCGATGAGGGTTTTTCGCAGTTTCATGTTGTTCATCCTCCCTTTTGACAGAACACGCTTCTACGAAATCGTTTCGGTAGAAGCTTACTTTATGCAAAGTTTGGCTGACCTCTCACTTGTTCTCTACTTTACCAAAGCTGTTGCCCGGTGAAATTACCAAAAACTTGGCAAAAACCGCTTGGGCAAATGGATACGATTACCGCTTGACGCGCTCAAGCCCGATATCATGGGCATTCCTCAAATTTTCAGTTTATTTTCTTACCAAAATGTTCCTCGCAATTTGACCAATTATATCCAGTGCCAAGCGTCTACTTCCCGCATAACATGCGACTTATGGCCTAGTTCCTCTTGCAAAAAGTTCCTGTTCTCGCGATTTTCGCTGGGGAAGAAACTGGATTCTCTCTACTCTTCCTTCTCTATGCTTGCAACCTGCAGGGAGTCAGCGTAAAGTAGAAAAGAGTTCGTTTTAAGGAGGCACATCATGCGACTGCGTAACATTCCAGGTGCCGAAGCGGCCCTGCGAGAATATCCGACGTTTGTGGACAATCCCCTTTCCTATAAAGGAAGCTGGAAAGAACGCTTCGGAAATGACAATCCGATCCACGTGGAGATCGGCTGTGGAAAAGGACGCTTCATTAATACATTGGCACAGCGTCACCCTGATATTAATTTCATTGCTGTCGAGCTGAAAGCGGAGGTCGTGTTGCGCGCCTTGCAGCGGACAGAGTACAAGCCGATTCCGAATCTGGCCTTTGTCCAGTTTGACGCTTCCAAGCTGACCGAGCTGTTTGCCGATCACGAGATTGCCCGCATCTATCTGAACTTCAGCGATCCGTGGCCCAAGACACGCCACGCCAAACGCCGTCTCACCCATCCTCGCTTCCTGAACAACTATCGTCAGGTGCTTGCCGAGGACGGAGAGATTCATCTGAAGACAGACAATGAAAAGCTCTTTGAGTTTTCGCTCAATCAGTTCGCTGCCGAGCGCTTCCAGATGCGCAACATCACTTTTGACCTGCATCAGTCGAAGCTCGCAGAGGAGAACGTCATGACGGAGTACGAAGAGCGCTTTTCTTCCCGCGGACAGCGTATTTATCGGGTAGAGGCAAGCTGCATCATTAAATAGAAGAAACGCGCCTTTTGGACAAGGCACATGCCTCCACGTGAACACGCTATCGGAATCGTTCGTGCTTACGTGGAGTTTTTTCGACCTTCCAGCAAAGGATTGAGATCAACAGATGAATAGCATGATGAAGCCTTTCATGAATGGAACACCAACTTGTTATTCACCCGGTTGCGCATGACCTCGCTGTTTCTGCTCATGTGCTATCCTTTTTTTCTGTATGCCGATCTGGTCTTGCTCAAAGACGTCGGCGATCCTCTCTTTTGCTATACGTTGACGGGCATACACACCGCCGGCTTTCTTCTATCAATCGTCTTCCTGTTGATTTACAAAAGGGTTCGGCAGCAGGAAACGTTTATGCGCTCCTTTTGGCCGACTTTCTTGTCCTTGTGTACGTCGCTTGTTATATCGGCGGGGGTGCCCTGTCTTCCCTGAACAGCCATGATGCAGTCGCACACGGGAAACTCTTCCTTCATCACCGACAAAAAATCAAGCCCGTCCATGTCCGGAAAATAAATGTCCAAAAGCACCAGGTCCGGCTGCAATAGCTCCAACTGGTCCCGCGCCTCCTGTCCATTGGTGGCAATGCCTACAACCTCGTAGCCCTCCACTTTTTCCACAAATCGTCGGTTCACCTCGGCGATTCTGAGGTCGTCCTCGACAATCAGTACCCGTATGTTGCTCCCCGCCATGCTTTTCAACGCTGCTCTCTCTCCTTCATGTCTGCGACGTGCGAGCTTCTTTTCGGAAGCGTCACGGTAAAAATCGTTCCGCCCGACGGATTGCCTGTATGCGTAATATTGCCGTGCAGCTCCGCGACCGCCTGTTGCACCAGATGCAGGCCGTAGCCGTGATTCGGTTTCGCTTTGGTCGAAAACCCCAGCTCGAATACCCGTTCGGCGTTTTCGCGCGAGATGCCTGGCCCGCGATCTTCCACCTCGATCAGCAGCACTTCCTCCATGTCCAACAAAAAAATCGTAACCTCCTGCGCAAACGCCCCCGGCGACAAAACGGCGTCCATCGCATTATCGAGCAAATTGCCCAAAATGACAATCAGTTGCGCCCGGTCAATCGCGGCGGGAATGTCGCGGAAGTTGCTGTCCGGGTCGATTTTCAGCTCGATTTTGCGTTCGTTGGCCTGGTTCAGCTTGCCGAGCAAGCAAGCAGCATCGTGCAAGCAACGCCCAACAGCAGCGTAACGATCCCCACCACGACAATCCGGTCGCGGTACGATTCGATCGTCTCGTCAATATCTGCCAGCAAAAAGCCGACAGACACGACTCCCATCACTTGCCCTGCGTCATTATAGATCGGCGTCTGTCCCCGCAGCCCCGGTCCGAGCGAACCGACTGTCTCGGAGATGATCGAGTTTCCCGCGAACACCGCCTCGTTATCGCCGCCCACCATCTGCTTCCCGATTTCCTCCTTGGAAGAATGCGCTTTCATTTTGTGCTGTCATTATAGCAATCTTCGTAAAAGTCCGAATAGAATTTGCGCATAAACAGTTTTACCCGCATTGTTTTCATTAACGTCATAAAATTTACGAACATCGTGTCCACTCGTCCCGTTGCATGTTACAATAAGACAACCTATATTTTCCTAAACTGGAGGTTTTCATGCTTAACGTCGGTGTTTCTGCCATCCCGCTCTTGATAATGTTGCTGTTTTACGGTCTAATCATTTATTTGATTTTCAGCCTGATCCGCTTCATGAAAAACAAGACCTCGCTGGACCGCGAACGAAATGAAAAGCTGGACCAATTGATCCAGCTTCTGCAAGAACAAGAACAAAAAACGGCCCAGGCCCGCTCGGAGACAGACCGCAACTAACTCCAACGCCAGGCTGCCTTTGCCCGAGCTGTCCGGCTCGGGCTGTTCCCGTTACACATCGCGCTTTCCGAACAAGCGGACAGCCAGCGCCAACATCACCGCTCCGTAAATAACAGTGTAAAAAAGCATCGCGTCGCTCGGCGGAGACATGGTGCCGAATATGCCTTGGGTCGCAAAGGACAGCGGATCGTCTGCCGTGTCAAACAGCACAACAGTCGCTTGCCTGAACAGCGAGTCGGTCGGAAACAGCAGACTGGAAATAATGCCGATGTTGATGAGCGCGTCTTGTCCGATGATCGACCCGATCTGCTCGACAAACCCGCCGATAAAGCTGATCCCGTACAAAATAATCAGGACGATTCCGCCTGTCACCGTCGTCGTCACACTGCTGAGCAAAAGAGACACGCAGACCAGAATGACGGGCATCAGGACAAAATAGCCCAGGGAGGACAACACTTGCTGGGCGCTCACGTCTGCGGCCAGTACGCCTCCGCCCACCCACTGATTGATCCCGAGGATGCCCAAAAACATCAGGATGGCGTAGAGGATGAGCATGCTCGAAAGCCCGCCGAATTTGCCGAGCACGTATTTGTGCCGCGGCAGCGCCCGGGCGAGCCACGTATCAATCTGGTGGCTCTCCACTTCAGACGCAATGCTGCCGACGCTGCTTAAAATCGCGAGCAGCGCGGTAATGAAGGAGCCGAAGTACAAGCCCATGCCGAGCAGTTGGGTGGAGAAAAAGTTTTTTTGCATCAGCACGTCGGTCGCGCTGCCTCCCAGCTCACGGCCCAGCTCCCGCGCCGCAAACCAGGTCGCCACGCCAAACAGCAGCAGGAAGGCAAGCGACATCATCATCGTAATCGTAAAAATCCGCTTGGAGAGCATCTCCCTATACGTGATTTTCATGATCGGCCACATGCGCTTCCCCCTCCTTCTTTTGCACCCAGTACAAAAATACTTCCTCCAGCGACTGCTGCTTTTGCACAACCCCATGCACCGCGACGCCTCTGGCGATCAACGCCTGCAAAAGCTCCGGCACCCGATTGTCCCGATCCAGCGTCAGCAGCCACGTAGAGCGGTCAGCGTCTTGTCTGTGCAGCCGCCGGTCAGTGACGAAGGCCGGCAGTTCTTCGCTCGCGGCAAAGCTCGCCGCCTCTACGGTCAGCTCAATCTGAGGAGCGACGCTGGCAGCCGCGAGAGGCGATCTGGCAGTCGAGCAGCAAACGTTGCAGCATGTGCTGACATTGCGCAACGCCCTCTATCGCTACTACCAGCAAAAAGGGACTCTCCCTGCCAGTCTGGCGGATTTGGCGGGCAGCTATCCCGGCAACTATTTGCCGCAGGTTCCGCTCCCGCCAAAGCGGCTGCTGCTGAAAAGCTACCCGTACCATCCGCACGCTTTTCAGAGCGGATCGGCATGGGCGAGCCTGCGCGACGTCCTGCCGCTGCCAGGCTATCCGGAGCCGCTGTCGCCGCTCGCCCCTCTCCAGGTCCGGCTTTCGCAAAAGTCGCATACGCTGCAACTGGTCAGCGGTACGCATCTCGTCCGCAGCTATCCGGCAGCGATCGGCAAAAACGACTCGACACCCGAGGGCTACTACACGATTTTGCAAAAGATCAACCAACCGCGCGGCCACGACAACATTTACGGAACACGCGGTCTGGTGTTTCAAGGCAACGGCTACGCCATCCACGGAACCAACCACCCCGAGAGCATCGGAACGTCCGTCTCGCTCGGCTGTGTCCGGCTGTTCAATGCCGCCGTGGAGGAGCTGTACACCTTTGTCTCGCTGGGCACGGAATTTATCATCTCGAATGCCCCCGTACCCGCCCAGCCGTGGAGCAACCCGGCTCTCTTCATCCTTCCGGCGGGACCCGAGGAAGAGACGCCCAACGTCATATACACCTGGCTGCATTAATCTCCCTATGAAAAGACGAACCAGTATCATCGCTGGTTACGTGGCGATTCCATCCAAAAAAACGCGATGACCGCTTTGCTCGCGGCAAGCGGTCATCGCCATGTTTTTGCCCGGCGGCAAACCTCGTTTTCCACTGAAAAAAGCGCGCCCCGCCATCGGGAACGCGCCTTATTTTTTATGGCCTTATTTTTCTTCTTCCAACTGACTGATCGTTTCTTCCTGTTCTTCTTCCGGATTCCAGTAATCGAGCACTTTTCCTTGCAGAACTTTGCCTTTGACAAATTCCACCTGCTGCTCGCTAAAATCCTCTGTCCAATCGACGCCCAATTCCTCAGCCAGCCGCACGACAGTCAGCAGCTCTGACCAGGCGACGTAACGTTTGTACCAGAAAAACTGTGGCTGCTCGTTCATATATGGGTAAAGGTCGTCAAAATCGGTATGTTTACAGTCGAGAGCTCGCTCAAAATTCACTTTGGCTCGGCGTAATTGGTCCTTGAAAAAAGTGGGCAAATCTCTTTGTGCGAAGTCAGACATGGACTGTCCCCCCTGTCTCCCGATTTACTGGTATTGTACCACGCGAAAGAAGATGTGCAAATAGTTGAATCTGTCGAGTTGTCTATCCTATGCTACTCAACCGCCATTCGTTCCATTGGGATCAGTCTGTTGCTGAGCGCCATCTACAGGCTGTGCCGGCTGCTGATTGCCGCCTGTAGAACCGCCTGATTGCCCGTTGCCCGGATTGGCGATGTCTGGCGGGATTTCGCCAGCATTTCCCGGGTTTCCTGGATTGCCTTGATTTCCCTGGCCTCCGTTCGGATCTTGGCCGCCTGGTTGGCCGCCGTTGCCCGGATTGTTGTTGCCGCCAAAGTTCGGCGGGAACTGGATCGTGCCGTCGCCGTTGTCGGTTCCTGTTCCGTCCGGGTTTTGCTCCTGGCTGTTGCCGTCCTCGTGATGGCCATCTCCTGCATTAATCAAGTTTTCCAGGTTTTGCGAGTTAATGCTCGTAATCGGCGAAGGCGTCTGCTCCTCGCCCTGGGCGTTGCGCGGAACGACGACATAGCGGTACTCGTTCGGATTATCCAGCGCATCGACGAACGTCGTGTCCTTCAATCCCGCCGCGATCAGCTCGCGCTCGCCATTTTGCTTGACGCGGTACACATCGTATGTGTAATCAGGCGCTCCGCCAATCCAGCTCAAGACGACTTTCAACTGGTTGTTGTCGAGTGTCAGGTCTGCCGCCAGTTGCAGCGGTTGGGCTGCTTCTTCCTCCGGCTGTTCCTCCACTGCGCCATCCGGCCGCACGAAGTCTGTCGCCTTCACGCCCTTCAAGCCTGCTGCGAGCACCTTGGAGAACATTTGCGCGGTCAAGCTGCTGCCCTGGCGCATCAAGTGCTGTTTGTCCTCGGGGTCGAAGCCCATCCAGACGGCGCCGACGTATTCCGGCGTATAGCCGACGAACCAGGCATCCTTGTTCACGCTGCTGTCCCCGGCGATCGACTGGGTCGTACCCGTTTTTCCGGCAACGTGGCGACCGGAGATGCGGGCCGCTTTCCCCGTCCCTTCCTGAACCGCTCTTTCCAACATGGTGTGAACAGCCCAAGCCGCTTTCGGCTTCAGTACTTCGGTCTGTTTGCCTTCGTACTCCCGGACGACACCTTCGCTCTTGTTTTCGATTTTCGTGATCGTGTGCGCCTCGGACATGACCCCGCCGTTGACAAAAGCGGTATAGGCTTGCGCCATTTTCAGCGGAGACGTCCCTTTGCTGAGACCTCCGAGCGCAATCGCCAGGTTACGGTCCTCCGGCGCCAGCTCGATGCCGAATTTTTGCAAGTAATCGATGCCTGTTTGGACGCCGATCTCATTCAACAGCCAAACCGCCGGCACGTTGAGGGAATCGATCAACGCGCGGTTCATGCTTACGGAATCGCTGTATTTGTTGTTGTAGTTGCGAGGCTCGTAGCCGTTAAAGCTCTGCTTTTTGTTGCTGAGCGAAGAATTTGGCCCCCACTTGCTGTCTGAGTCAATCGCTGGCGCGTACACAGCCAGCGGCTTGAAGCTGGAGCCCGGCTGACGCTTCATGTCTGTCGCGTAGTTGAAGCCTTTTGCCGCGTAGTTGCGGCCGCCCATCATCCCGGCGATGCCGCCGTTTTTCGCATCCACGACGATCATGGCCGATTCGACGCCGCGCTTCGCCCCGTCTTTCGGGAAGTTTTTCGCGTTGGCATACTCGGCGATCATGGCATCCTGCACTTTCGGATCAAACGTCGTGTACACTTGCCAGCCGCCACGGTACAGCTCTTCCTCTGTCACGCCGTACTTGGCGTCCGCTTCCTCTACCATATGGTCGAAAAAGGCGCGGTAGCCTTTTTTCAGGCTGGCTCCGGCTACTTCCGTCGGTTCGGTTGGCAGCGGCTCTGCCTGCGCTTCGTTTTTTTGCGCTTCGGTAATGATGCCCTGCTCATACATCAGGCGAATGACGGTATCCCGGCGCAGCTTCGCCTTTTCCGGGTCGTTGAACGGCGAATAAGTCGTCGGCGCTTTCGGAATCGCCGCCAGCATCGCTGCTTTGGCAATGGTGAATTCGTCATCGCTGACAGAGTGTCCGAAGTAGTAGTTGGACGCATCCTCGACGCCGAACTCCCCTTCGCCCAAATAGACGCGGTTTAAGTACATTTCCAAAATCTGATCCTTCGAATATCGGCGCTCCAGTCCGATCGCGATACTCATCTCTTTCGTCTTGCGCCAAAACGTTTGGTCCAGGGTGAGAAATACGTTGCGGGCTAGCTGTTGGGTAATCGTGCTTCCCCCTTCAGCCAGTGAACCTTTTTTAATGTCATTGATAATGGCTCCGCCGATCCGGATCATGTCGACGCCCTTGTGCTCGAAAAAGCGTTTGTCCTCGACGGCGAGGAACGCGTTAATCAAAATTTTCGGCATCTCGTTGATCGGCTTGTATTCACGGTTTTTTTGACGAATCAGGCTCGTCATCTCTTCGCCGTTTTTGTCGTATATGACGGTTGGTTCTGTTTTCAAATCTTTCAGCTTCTGTTCGTTTTCCGCAATCATCCGGTCTCCCGCATACAACAGGGAGAAGTATCCCCCAATGACGCTCAAGATGAGAAAGACTGCGAATCCTACGGCAATCATCAGCAAGTTGTTTTTCTTCTTCCTGACTTTCTTCTTGGCCTTTGTTGCCATTTCTTACCTCCTGGTTTTCTCTCTCCCCCGCATCTTATATAGACGGATGCTTTTGAAAAAAGTTTCTTCCTTTTGGTTTTGGCACGTGTCTATCATTCCATACTGATTCCCATTTGTCACTGGAAAAGCCTATCTCCCGAGAGAGATAGGCTTTTTTTACGGAGCAAAAACCATTTATTTGAGCAGCTCTTCTGCTGTTGCGACCACATTTTCCACCGTAAAGCCGTACTCGCGCATAATGCGCTCGCCTGGTGCGGATGCGCCGAACTGGTTGATCGCGATGACTTTGCCGCCATCCCCGGCGTAACGCTCCCAGCCCATCGGAGAGCCCATTTCCACGGCTACCCGTGCTTTTACCGTTGGCGGAATGACCGCATCGCGGTATTCTTTCGGCTGGCGCTCGAACAGGTTCCAGCTCGGCATGGACACGACGCGCGCTTCGATTCCGCGGGAGAGCAGCTCTTCGCGGGCTTGCATCACCAGAGACACCTCGGAGCCGGTAGCCAGCAGGATGAGCTGCGGGTTGCCGCTTGGCGCATCCGCCAGTACGTAAGCGCCTTTGGTCACGCCTTCTGCCGCTTTTTCGATCGTCTCAGGCAGGACTGGCAAGTTTTGGCGAGTCAGCACCAGAACGACTGGCTCGTCTGTGCGGGATACCGCGTATTTCCACGCTTCGTTCGTCTCCACCGCATCTGCCGGACGCAAAATGGTCAGTCCCGGCATCGCGCGCAAGGAAGCGAGCTGCTCGATCGGCTCGTGCGTCGGACCGTCTTCGCCGACCGCGATGGAGTCGTGCGTGAACACGTACACCACTGGCTGTTTCATCAGGGCAGAGAGACGGATCGCCGGACGCAGGTAGTCCGAGAAGACGAAGAACGTACCGCCGTACACTTTCACGCCGCCGTGCAAAGCCATCCCGTTGAGGGCTGCCCCCATGGCGAACTCGCGAACGCCGAACCAGATGTTGCGGCCCTCGTAGGAGCCTGGCAGGAAGTTGCCCGCTTCTTTGATGACGGTGTTGTTGGAATGAGCCAGGTCAGCGGAACCGCCGAGGAAGAACGGAACGGTTTTCGCCAGCGCGTTGATCGCGTTGCCGGAAGCTACGCGAGTCGCCAGTTTGGCTCCTGCTTCGTACACAGGCATGTTCGCATCCCAGCCTGCCGGCAGGTGGCCTTCCTGTGCTGTCGCGAATTGCGCAGCCAGCTCTGGGTACGCCTTGGCGTAAGCCGCAAACTTGTCGCGCCACGCGGCTTCCGCTTTTTCGCCCGCTTCTGCCAGGCTTGCGTAGAAGTCAGCTACTTCCTGCGGCACGTGGAATTCGTTTTCATGCGTCCACGCGTAGTTCGCTTTTGTCAGCTTCACTTCGTCCTTGCCGAGCGGTGCGCCGTGGGAAGCGCTGGAGCCGCCTTTGTTCGGGCTGCCGTAGCCGATGACGGTTTTGACTTCGATCAAGGTAGGACGGTCGAGATCTGTTTTCGCTTCTGCAATTGCAGCTTCGATCGCTGCCAGATCGTTTCCGTCTTCTACGCGCAAGTATTGCCAGCCGTATGCCTGGTAGCGTGCCGCCACGTTTTCCGAGAAGGAACGGGACAGCTCGCCGTCCAGGGAGATATCGTTCGAATCGTAGAGCACGATCATTTTGCCGAGCTTCAGGTGAGCCGCCAGGGAGGAAGCCTCGCTGGACACGCCTTCCATCAGGTCGCCGTCGCCGCAAATGACGTAGGTGTAGTGGTTGACGATGTCAAAGTTGTCGCGGTTGTAAACAGCCGCCATATGTTTTTCCGCCATGGCCATCCCGACAGCCATCGCGATTCCTTGTCCCAGCGGTCCGGTCGTCGCATCAACACCAGCCGTATGCCCAAACTCCGGGTGGCCTGGCGTCTTGCTGCCCCACTGGCGGAAGTTATGTAGGTCTTCCAGCGAAACATCGTATTTCATCAAATGCAACATCGAGTATAATAGCATAGAGCCATGTCCTGCAGACAGGACAAAACGGTCGCGGTCCATCCACTGCGGATTGCTAGGGTTGACCTTCATGAAACGGCTCCACAGAACATGAGCCATAGGGGCAGCGCCCATCGGCATTCCCGGGTGGCCGGAATTGGCCTTTTCGATGGCATCAATCGCCAACGTGCGGATGGTGTTAATGGATAGCTGATCGACAGACGTATGCTGAGTCATCTCGCGAAATCCTCCCTGTGCTTTTCTATAAGTCAATACGTAGTATCGGGTAAAACACACTGTGCCATTATAACACAGTTCAAAGTCAGATTCATGCTTGCTTTCATAGAATAAGGAGGTCTTTTTCGAATGTCTTCTACCATCTACCTCATCATTGGCATCGTGCTGGCAATCGCCGGGTTCGGCATGCTGTTTGCCGCCATGAGCAGCTCGCCCGTCCTGAAAAAGAACAGGGAAAAACGGCGCAGACAAGCTGCGGAAAATCATCGTCCAGAGGAAGGCTGAGAAAAGGAGCTGCGCTTATGCGAACCCATTTTACCATGCCGGTTGCCGTGCATCTTTTTCTCGTGAGAGGCAACGAGATTTTGCTGCTGCGCCGCTACAATACAGGCTATGAGGACGGAAATTACAGCGTCCCGGCCGGACATCTGGATGGAAACGAGGAAGTCAAGACAGCGGCCATCCGCGAAGCCCGGGAAGAGTGCGGCATCGAGATTGCTCCCTCTGCCCTCTCGCTCGTCGGCGTCATGCACAGGCGCTCCACCGACGAGCGAATCGACTTTTTTGTCGCCGCCACAAGCTGGCAGGGCGAGATCGTGAACGCCGAACCGGACAAATGCGACGAGCTGGTCTGGGCGGACCTCGACCAGTTGCCGGACAACGTCATTCCGTATGTCAGACAGGCGATTGCCAATTACAGGCGGAACAAGTGGTTTGACAGCTTCGGCTGGGAGCTGCCCGCGGCGCCTTCCCCAACATGAAAAAGAGCCGGCTGTCCTGGGCGTTTTCCCTCTCAGGCAGTCGGCTCCTTTTGCAATTCTCCCCTGTGCTTCGCGCTTGTGGCTCCCATCCAAAGCTTCATTCGCATGTACTGGCGAATCGTGATGTAGGAGACGGCGGCCACAACTGCCGTCACCAACGTAATTTTCCTGTACTGGTACACTCCTGCCAACAGCGCGTCCAACTCGTCCGGGAACCAGTAGCCCATGAGAAAATAATGAAGGGTCCAGACGAACGTGCTGGGCAAAAAAAACAGCAAAAGCTGGCGCAGCGGCAACCGATACAAGCCCGCAGCAAAAGGAACGAGGTAGCGAACCACCGGGATAAAAACGCTGATCGCCAGTACCCAGCCTACATATTCCCGCTCCCTTTGCCCAAGTCCCCATCCCGGGCGCAGGCGGGCAGCCCAGCGGCGGCCGAACAGCCGGGCCAGAGCAGGTGCGCCCATCCATGCTCCGGCGATGTAGCTCGCCGCCACTCCGATGAGCGCCGCCAAAAAAACGGCTGCGTACACAACGGAAAAAGCCGCATCCTCATGCGCGATCTTTGCGCCCAGGCTCATCACCGAAACTTCATCGGGAACGAGCTGCCGTAAAAGTTCTTTCCATAATTCCCGCAAAAACGTTGCGCAGTCTGTCATCGCCACCGCCGCTCCTTCTCTCCATCCTGCTCTCTATGCTACAGGGTAAACCTTTCTAAAATGGAGAGAATGCCTTACGTTTTTGGAAAGGATTTATGAAGAATTTCTTAAGAAAGCGGTCGCGGCTGCGTCCAGCCATTGGCGAAGCCTGATCTGCACAAAAAAACGCGCTTATCACCGCCGCATCCTAAGAGCGGCAGATAAACACGCCTCGTTCCGGTTTTTCTTTTTTTCGGTTAGCGGCCGTCCAGCGCCTTGCGCTTGCTGCGCACGGCTGACATGGCCTCCATAAACTCTTCTTTTTCAATGACATTCAATTCGTACAGCTCGCGAATCTCGTCCTCTATCAAGAGCAGATCCCCCTCCGGGTCTCCCGTGTAGATGAACAAACCGAAGCGGTGCAGAAACGCCTTTAAATCGAACTCATTGGGGTTCGCTTTCAATGGGCTCCCTCCAGATCGATTTCCATCCTCGCGAGGACGGCATCGTAGTCAAACTCGACAGCAAAGCCGGTAATGACGATGATCTTCGCATGCGGATACGCTTCCTGCCACGCCTCCTCCTCTTCAGGCTTCAATCCGACAATGTACAGCGGATCTTTGGAAAGCTGGGGATGTCCCTGGCACAGACGCAAAAATTCGCGGCATCTGTCCTGCTCCTGTGCCGCATTCAAGACGAGGACCGCGCGCGTCACCTCATTCGACTCCCGTTGCCCGGCGATCAGCTCAAACGTTTTCGCTGTAGGCACGATCGCATTCACCTCAGGAAAGCGGTCGAGAACTTCATCCAGCCAGTCATCTTCATGCCAGGCCAGGTAGTACAGCATTGCAGTAGACATGTGACAAACACCTCATGGATATATACTGGACAACTTGCAAAACGATTCTTGTTTCTTTTCCATTATAGCACGCTATCGGCAATGCTGCCCACGCCGCTCGCTTGACTTCGACACTTCGTTCACGTAAGGTGGAAAATGCAAGCAAATAGTAGCTGATATTTGTGTGAAACGAGGTAAATGTTGTGAATAAGAAGTACCTGGCCCTCTTGTTCTTCATCGCCTTTTTGACCATGCTCGGGTTTGGCATCATCATTCCCATTCTCCCTTTCTTTGCAGAAAAACTGGGTGCGTCTTCCTTTCAAATCGGCGTTTTGTTCGCCAGCTACAACATCATGCAGCTATTGTTCGCACCTGTATGGGGAAGCCTCTCCGACCGGATCGGGCGAAAGCCGCTCGTCTCTTTTGGCCTTCTCGGCTTTGCCGTCACGTTTATCCTGTTTGGGATGGCGGACAGCTATGCGGAAATGCTCATGTACCGCATCCTGGGCGGCATCGTCTCCGCAGCGGCTCTGCCTACGGTAACAGCCATGGTCGCAGACCTGTTTCCGTCTGAAGAGCGGGCAAAAGGAATGGGCGTAGTCGGTGCCGGAATCGGCCTCAGCTTTGTGTTCGGCCCCGTCATTGGCGGCCTGCTCAGCGGGTACGGGTTTGCGATTCCGTTTTACGCTTCGGGAATCGTCGCGTTCGTTACGTTCCTCTTCATTCTTGTCGCCTTGCCGGAGAGCTTGCCCAAGGAAAAGCGGACGAGCCTGCAAAAAGAAGCAAGGGAAAACCCGTTCACTTCTCTGTTCGGTTCCCTGTCTTTGCTCTATGCGATCCTGTTTGTCGTCTCGTTCGCCTTTTCCGGGCTGGAGACGACCTTTGCACTGTTCATCAGCGATCTGTACGGCTTTACGTCCAAAGACCTCGGCTACATGTTCCTCGTCATGGGCATTATCGCGGCCTTGGTGCAGGGCGGCCTGATCGGCAGGCTGGTCAAGCAGTTCGGGGAAGCCTCTGTGCTTGCGCTGGGGATGATCTTTTACGGCATCGGCTTTTTCGCGATTCCGCTGTCCGGCAACTTTTGGGCGCTGGCCTTGATTTTGTCCTTGTTCGGGGCTGGACAAGGCATGATCCGGGCAACCGCTACCGCGATGATTACGCAGCGCACTACGCAAGGGCAAGGCGTGACCAGCGGGGCGATCAGCTCGATGGACAGCCTCGGACGGATTTTGGGTCCACTGGCAGGGGGCGCGGTCTACCAATTTTCCCACAGCGGACCGTTTTTTCTCGGCGGCGTCCTGATGGTGCTGATTCTGCTCTGGTTTTTCGGCAGCTATCGGCGGCTGCCCGACCCGGAGCCGACCATGCAAACCTCGAATTAAGCAAAAGCCCGTATGCGCGGCAAACGCCAAAGGCAGCGGAAGTCCCGGACTGTTTTCTCGTCCGCGGCCTCCGCTGCCTTTTGGTTTGCTCTAGCTCCAGGCAAAAGCGAGTTGCGCCTATGCTTCCTGCATTTGCATCCAGGCGAAGTACGACTCATCCAGTTCGGCTTGCACCTGCTCGATTTGCTTTTGCCACTCCGCCAGTTGCTGGTAGTCCGCCCCTGCCTCCAGAAGCAGCCTGTTCAAGCGCTCTTTTTGCTCCTCCAGTCTGGCAATGCGCGCTTCCAGCTCGGACAGCTTGTAGGCATTGGGGCGTTTTGTCTGTGCGCAAGCGGGCGCGCCTGCCGAAGACGGTTTGCTTTCTGCCGCTGGCCGCTCTGGCTTGGTCCCTTTGCCGCGCGATTCCTCCGCGAGCCTGTCAGCCCGCGCTGCGCTGCGCCGCTTCTGCTTTTCGCGCGCTTCCTCATAGTTGCCGACGTCGTGCACAAGCTGTCGGTCCTCCACCCAAAAGACGCCGTCGACCATTTTTTGCAAAAAATAGCGGTCGTGGGAGACGATGAACAAGGAGCCGTGAAAATCAGCGAGCGCTTCCTCAAGCGTTTCCCGCGCTTCGATATCGAGATGGTTGGTCGGTTCGTCCAGGATGAGCAGGTTGATGTCCTGGTGCATGAGCTGGGCCAGGCGCAGCCGCATGCGCTCGCCGCCGCTCAACTGGCTGATCCGCTTGAAGACATGCTCGCCGTAAAACAGAAACCGCGCCAGCAAATGCCTCGCTTCTGCCTCCGTCACCTTCGCCACGTCGCGGAACGCGTCGATCAGCCGCTGGTTTTGGTCCCCTTCCAGCGCTTGCTGCGAAAGATAACCGACCTTGACGCTGCTGCCCAGTTTGAGCGTGCCCGCATCCGGCTCGATCTCGCCCAACAGCATGCGGATCAGCGTCGATTTTCCGCAGCCGTTCGGCCCGAGCAACGCCTTTCGCTCCCCGAAGCGCAAAAGCAGGCTGGCGTCGGAAAACAACGGCTTGCCCCCGTACGCTTTGTGCACGCCTTTTACGATCAGCACATCCTGGCCGCTCCGGTCGGTCTTATTGAACTGCAAGCCCATCCGGTCGGCTTCCATTTTCGGCCGCTCGATCCGCTCGATCCGCGCCAGCGCCTTTTCCATGCTCTTCGCCCGGCGGTGAAACGCTTCGTTCGGCGGGTTGGAGCGGTTACCCCACTCTTTGAGCCGCTTGATCGTCTCCTTCATCTTTTTGATTTTTTTCTGCTGCTCCTGATAGGCGGCAAACTGCCGCAGCAAGCGCTCCTCCCGTTCGGCGGCAAAAGCGCTGTAGTTGCCGATGTAGTACTCCGCTTCCCCGCCGTCGACATGGTAGATCGACGTCACGACGGCATCCAGGAAGTAGCGGTCGTGGGAAATAATCAACACCGTTCCCGGATAGCTCTGCAAAAATTGCTCCAGCCACTCCATCGCTTCCACATCGAGGTGGTTGGTCGGCTCGTCGAGCAGCAGGACGTCGCTTTTTTGGCACAAAAGCTTGGCCAGCCCCGCCTTCGTCTTTTCGCCCCCGCTAAGCTGGGCAAAAGGCGTCGCCAAAAGCTCCGCGCTGACGCCTAAGCCTTGCGTCACCTGCGCCATGCGCGTCTCCCACTGGTAGCCTTCCAACTGCTCAAACTCGTCCTGCAGCTTCTGGTAGCGCTGCATCAGCCGATTCAACTCGGCCTCGTTTTCGTAGAGCAGGGCCATCTGCCCTTCCAGCTCGCGCATCTGCTCTTGAATGTGACGCACATCGGCAAACGCGCTTGCCACCACATCCTCGCCCGTCCAGTCTGCCGGGTAGTGCGGAGACTGCGGCAAGTATGCCCATACCGTTCCTTTGGCGCGGTACAACTCGCCCGCATCCGGGCTTTCGATTCCGGCCAGCAGCTTGAACAAGGTCGTTTTCCCCGCTCCGTTCGGCCCGACGATCCCTACCCGCTCGCCCGCCTTTATTTCCAGTGTAACGCCTTGCAGAACCGGATCGGCTCCGTACGATTTTTCCAATTGTGTAGTCGCGACGATAATCATGAGTTCATTTCCTCCTTGGTTAGTGATAACGGTTTAAAATAATGGACTTCCTTGGCTGGCCCCGGCCGACTTTTGCCCCCGCGCTTGCCCGCGAACAGGCAAAAATGGACGCAAAAAAGCCGCAGGCCATTACCTGCGGCATCGTAAGGGGAGCCACTCGCCAGCGCAAAACGCCGCGCGAGTCAGTCACCCATTATGAACAAGAACAAACCGTCCCTGGTCGATGCATGGTACGCCTGTGGAAACTCCGTTCAGTTGTATGCGCAAAAATGGGCAGACTGGTCCCGTTGAAAGAAAAATCATGCGTCATACTGGAAGTTTCTACCACAAACCATGCCTGAACGGTTCCGAACACGTACATACACCTCCATTCCCAAGGATTAGGTAAATCTTATCCACCATCATATACCAGCTTCACGCGAAAAACAAGCGCCAAAACGCTGCTTGGGAAAACGCCTACTGCCCTTGCGCCTGACCCTCGAACAGCGGCTTGTTCGTATCCGCGTCTATAAACGAGATCGTCGTGTACGGTGGGAGCTTCACTTTTGCCGTCAAATACGGGTAGGCGATCACTTGCGGATACATCATCCCCGGCGCAGGCTCTGTCTGCTTGACGTACACAAAAAGCTGCTCCCATTTTTGCTCGACCTTTGTAACTTGCAAGCCATAGCCGGGATGGGGAGCCTGGCCGCGGGCAATGACGTACAAGTCTCCCCGCTGATGGACGCCCCGCTTTCCTTTGACCGACTCGATGAAGTCCTGCTCTTCTTTGCTCAACTGTTTTTCGTCCACGAGGACAAATGCATCGTTTTGCGCTTTCGACACGATTTCCACCGCCTTTTTCTCCTCATTCCAGGCAATCTCATGCCCTGCCTGCTCCACGAGCCAGCGCAGCGGCACGTACACCTCTTTGCCGCGGACGAGCGCAGCCTCGCCGCCTGCTACCGGCTTGCCGTCCACCGTCACTGTTTCCGCGTCCAACTGGAACACAATCGTCCGCTCGCCCAGCTTCAACTGCCCTTTTTGTCCGTCGAGCGTCCAGGCCGCTTGCAGTAAGCTGGCTGCGTCCGCGGCAGACACGTATGTTTTCTGCTGCTGGAGAATCGCCTGCTTTTGCAGAGCCGCAGCTTTTCCATCTACCAAAACCGTCGCCGTTTGCGTACCGCCCGTTGCCGCGAGCGCCGGGGCCACGGCAAAAAGCTGGAGGCTCAGCGCAACGGCCATCCATGTCTTTCCTCTCATCTTTGTTCCTCCATTCCATTGCTGTCGGATTGTTTCTATCTTGTTAGACTTTCGGTTGTTCTTATTCGTTTCAGTGCTTGCGCCTAAAAAAAAGCGGCCTGCCATCTGCGGCAGGACCGGAGCTTTTCCTGGCGCAAGCACGCTTTAGTGCAACAGCCAGTTTCCCATCAGCACGACGGCTGGAATCGTCAATAGCGCCAGCAGTGTGGAAAACACCGTCGTCATCGCGCCCATTTCCTCGTCGGCCTTGTACCGCCCGAACAGAATCGAGGCGAGCGTCAACGTAGGCATCGCCACCTGCACGAGCGTGACGCTGACGATATCGCTGTCCAGCGAAAAGGTCGACAGCAGCAAGGCCGTCAGCAGCGGAAAGACGAACAGCTTGAAGGCCAGCGGCATCCCGAGCAGCGGGAGGGACACTTGCGGCTTGTTGCGCAAAAACAGCGGAAGCAGCATCCCGATGTACATCATGGCGAGCGGCGAAGCCAGCTTCGCGAGCGTGCCGAACAGATGCTTGACCGGCTCTGGCGGGGCAAAGCCGACCAGGGCGGAGCCAAGTCCGAATACAATCGCAATCATCGGAATGTTGACAAGCGTCTTCAGCCCTTTCAGCGAAAACGAGCCTTTTTCCTGCAGCATCATGACGCCAACCGTCCAGAGCACGACGTCTACGCCAGCGTCAAAGATCGCCGCCAGCAAGGCGCCTTTTGGCCCGAACAAGGCGGCGCACAGCGGAAGCCCGATGAAGCCGGTGTTGCCAAGCCCGGACAAAATCGCGATTTCCCGCCGCTTTTTCGCAGGCAACGGCAGCGTCCTGGCCCCCGCCCAACCGAGAAAAATGCCCAGACAGTTCAGGACGATCGAAATGACGAATATTGCAAAAATTTGAATCAAAAGCTGATGGTCGATTTGCGTCTGAAAAATTCCGTCCAAAATGATACACGGCATCGCCACGTTGATAATGATCGTAATGACAAGCTGACGGGAATCGGCCGTCAGCGGCTGGCGGTAACCGATCAGGCTACCGATGCCGATAATGACGGCCATGATGAGAACGGATTGCTGCAACGTTTGAAATTCCATCGCCCGCTTCCCCCGCCTACATTTCTACTGGCAGCCATTGCAGTTCTTGTGGCTCGCCTTTGTCGCAAGTTCGGAGCACATCGCCGCACAGCGGGACAGCCTTCTCCAGCGGGATGCACCAGGAGAGCGGAAACACCGCCTCGCCGCCTTCAATGACGAGCGACGCCATCACCGCGCTCTGCTCGCCCGTGGTCAACACAAAATGCTGCTCGCCCGGCTCGTGTTCCTTCCATTGAACCAGCACCTTGCCTTTGTTTCCGCCAGCCACCACCAGATCCACATGGTCGCCGTAAGCCGCATGCACGAGCGTCCGGTTCACGCCGTCCAACTGCGCAATTTCCCGCAATACTTCATGCCAGGCTACGTGTTTTTGCTCCGTTCCGCTTGCATCCGTGTACATACGCCAGTCGTTTAACATGCTGATTGACTCCTTTTATCGGTTCGTTGTTGTCCCATCTATTTCACCGCTTTTTCTCCATAAAAAAAGCAGGCAAACTCCCAAGGTCGTACTCATTGTACGCTATGTGCGCCCACAACCTCAACCACTACTTGCACAATAAGCGGCTCTCATTCGCACATAGCCCCGGGGCAATTGGAGAATCCTGAAAAGGAACCGTTTGCGCAAAAACCAATTCATAGTAACCGAATCGGATTTAGCATTTTTATGATTGACAAAGCCCGATGAGCCTACTACTATGAATCCATGAAATTCGATCAACATAAAGGGGATTATCATCATGAAAAAAGTCATTTTCTCTACTCTGCTCTCTTGCCTGTTGTTGGGACTCGTTGGCTGCAGCAGCTCCGGCGCGCCTTCCCAATCCGATAATGCAACGCCGCCAGCAGCGTCGCAAAACCTGCTGGAAAAAGTCAAAGCGGAGAAAAAGCTCGTCATCGGAACGGAAGGTACATACTCGCCGTTTACGTACCATGACCAGTCCGGCAAACTGACCGGATACGATGTCGAGGTCGTGACCGAAGTCGCCAAGCGCCTTGGCGTCGAGCCGGTGTTTCAGGAAACCCAGTGGGATGCCATGTTCGCCGGACTGGATTCCAAACGCTTTGACGTGATTGCCAACCAGGTAGGGATTCGCCCAGACCGCCAGGAAAAATACGATTTTTCCAAGCCGTACACGATCTCCCGCGCCGTTCTCGTCACCCATAAGGACAATACGGCTGTAAAAGGCTTCGCTGACATCAAAGGCTTGAAGGCCGGCCAGTCCATGACCAGCAACTACGCCGACCTCGCCCGTTCGCACGGAGCGGAGATCGTCGCCGTCGACAACTTCAACCAGGCGATTGACCTGATCGCACAAAAACGCGTCGACGTCGTCATCAACGACAACCTGTCCGTGCTCGACTTCCTGAAGCAAAAGCCGGACACGCCAATTCAGATCGTGACCAAAAACGAAGAAGGCCAGCCGACCGCGTTCATGTTCCGCAAGGGCAGCACAGAGCTGGTGGACGCGATCAACAAGGTGCTCGATGACATGCACCAGGACGGCACGCTGAAATCCATCTCCGAAAAATGGTTCGGCGAAGACATCACCAAGTAAACGTTCGTTGACAAAATTGTCCGTCCCTTTTAGCATGTTCCTATCAAAAAAACATATCGGTTTAGTGGGGGTTCCTTTATGAAAAAACTATTGTTTTCCGTTCTCGCATCTACCTTACTGGTCGCTTTGACAGGCTGCGGCTCCTCTTCTTCCCAAGCGCCACAAAACAACGCAGCACCAGCAGCGAGCGAAGAGAAAAAAGAGCAAAACTTGCTGGAAAAAGTAAAAGCGGACGGAAAAATCTTGATCGGGACCGAGGGCACTTACGCTCCGTTCACCTTCCACGACCAATCTGGCAAGCTGACCGGCTATGACGTAGAAGTCGTAACGGAAGTCGCCAAGCGCATCGGCGTCGAGCCTGTGTTCCAGGAAACCCAGTGGGACGCCATGTTCGCCGGACTCGATTCCAAGCGCTTTGACGTCGTGGCGAACCAGGTGGGAATCCGCCCGGACCGTCAGGAAAAATACGATTTCTCCAATGCGTACACCGTTTCGACGGCCGTTCTTGTGACCCACAAGGACAACACGACCGTCAAAGGCTTTGAAGATATCAAAGGCTTGAAAGCGGCACAGACGCTGACGAGCAACCTCACGGACATCGCGAAGAAAAACGGCGCAGAAATCGTCGGGGTAGAAGGCTTCAACCAGGCGATCGACCTGCTCACTTCCAAGCGTGTCGACATCACGATCAACGACGGCCTGTCGCTGTTGGACTTCCTCAAGCAAAAGCCGGATACGCCGATCAAAATTGTCGCCAAAGATCCGAACGTCGCGAAAAACGGGTTCCTCTTCCGCAAAGGCAGCACAGAGCTGGTTGACGCGTTCAACAAAGCGCTGGATGATATGACGAAAGACGGTACCCTCGCAAAAATTTCCGAGAAATGGTTTGGTGCAGATGTTTCTAAGTAACTTCTTTGACAACCCGGAACGCCTGAACCGATGGATGGATATTGCGCAAAGCTCCTTTCTGCCTCTTTTGAAAGGAGCCTTGCTCTATTCTTTGACGCTTGCCATCGTTTCTTTTTTCTTCGGCCTGATTATCGCTGTTTTAACCGCTTTGGCCCGCCTGTCCGGCATCAAGCCACTGGTGGGCATCGCCCGTTTTTATGTATCGCTCATTCGCGGGACGCCGCTCTTGGTGCAACTGTTCATCATTTTCTTCGGCTTGCCGAGCGTCGGCATCATGATCGACCCGTTCCCTTCTGCGATCATCGGCTTTTCGCTCAGCGTCGGCGCCTATTCTTCCGAAGTCGTGCGGGCTGCCATCCTGTCCATTCACAAAGGACAGTGGGAAGCGGCGTACTCGCTCGGGATGACCTACTGGCAGGCGCTGCGCCGGGTCGTGCTTCCCCAGGCAGCACGCGTCTCTGTTCCGCCCCTGTCCAACTCGTTCATCAGCCTGGTCAAAGATACGTCGCTGGCGGCGGCGATTCTCGTTCCCGAGATGTTTCGCAAGGCACAGGAGATCGTCGCCGCGACCTATGAGCCGCTGCTCGTCTATTCGGAGGCGGCGCTCATTTACTGGATGATTTGCTTCGTCCTCTCTTTCATCCAGGACCGGATTGAAAACAAGCTGGACCGCTACGTCTAAAAAGCAGGTGAACCCAGATGATTACCATCACGGATTTGCATAAACAGTTTCACAACTTGCACGTGTTAAAAGGCATTTCCCTGACCGTGGAAAAAGGAAAGGTCGTCGTCATCATCGGCCCTTCCGGCTCCGGGAAAACGACGCTGTTGCGCTGCCTGAACGCGCTGGAAGTGCCGACCAGCGGCAGCGTGCAGATCGGCGAGGTCAAGCTGGACTTTTCGCAAAAGGTTGAACGCGCAAGCATCCCGCGGCTGCGCAAACAGACAGGGATGGTGTTTCAAAGCTACAACCTGTTTCCGCACATGACCGCCGTGGAAAACGTCATGGAAGGCCCTGTGACCGTCAAAAAGGAAAGCAAAGAGAGCGCGCGGGCCAAAGCGGCCAAGCTGTTGTCCAAAGTAGGGCTAGGCGACAAGCTCGACCATTACCCGGCACAGCTCTCCGGCGGCCAGCAGCAGCGTGTCGGGATTGCCCGCGCGCTGGCGATGGACCCGCAAGTCATGCTGTTCGACGAGCCGACCTCTGCGCTCGACCCCGAGCTGGTCGGCGAAGTGCTGAAAGTCATGAAGGAGCTGGCCCAGGAAGGGATGACGATGGTCGTCGTCACGCACGAAATGGGCTTTGCCCGCGAAGTGGCCGACGAGGTCATTTTTATGGACCAGGGCGTCATCGTCGAGCGCGATACCCCGGCCAAGCTGTTCTCGTCGCCGCGCGAGGAGCGCACCCGCCAGTTTTTGCAGCATTTGAAGGCGTAAAGCTTCTGGCTTTGTTCCAACAGTTTGTTCCAACAGTTCGAAAACTTGGTCGCGCCAAACCATTGGCGCTGCCTTAGTTCCGCTTTTACGGATAAGAATCTTTTCTCTGTACAAAAAAGACTCTGCCGGCTCGGCTCGCAAGCCGCGTGCAGAGTCTTTTTTGCTTATGCTGCCAATCAGAGCTTAATCATCCCAGAAAGAAGTGACCAGAAGAATGATGAGGATGATCCAGAAAAACCCGCCACCTCCGAAGCCAAAACCGCCGCCGCGCCTGCATCCCATGGCTTTCCTCTCCTCTCTTCTCACGTCGTAGAGCAGAGCTGACCTTGCAAAGGACCAGCACTTCTTTTCAGCTTATGATAGCCGACTGCTGTCCGTATGGATGCCTGTCTAGTTGATCGGCAAAATAAAAAAAACAGGTGCTTGCCCTCCTCGCCTGCACTACGCCCAAAATTAACAAATGCTTCATGCTGCCTCTACTCTCCCTTAACATGTCCGCACTATGATGAAATTGTCAGACCCTACGATGGACATTACGTCCTCCATTGCCGCCCGAATAGCCCCCTTCTAGATCGGGCGGGCTTTTTTTCATGGTCTGGTACGCGATCAGGAAATCCTTTACAATACAAAAAAGAAGCCGTATTTTCTGAATTTTGTCGGGGAGGTCATGTTCGCCATGGGTTATCAGCAAGCATTGGAGCAATACATCGCCGCTACGAACACGCACGACTTTTCAAACGTGGAAAAGGTGCTGCACCCGCAGGCCGTCTACTGGTTTTCAGACAAGACCTGCACCTCGCTGCCTGAAATCCGCAGCTACTTCGAAAACGCCTGGAACGTCATCAAGGAAGAAGTGTACGCCGCGACTGACGTGCAGTGGATCAGCGCCGACCAGCACTCCGCGACCTGTCTGTACACGTACCGGTACGAAGGCTATTACAACGGCGAGTTCGTCTCCGGGAGCGGACGGGCCACGAATGTGTTTGTCAAAACGGAGGCAGGCGAGTGGAAGCTGATTCATGAGCATTTGAGCAGTGAGCCGAGGTAATGGGGAGTAGCAGGTCCAAAAGCGTGATTGGCAAACATTTGTTGATAAAAAAGCGAGACCCTGTGGGCCTCGCTTTTCACGTACAGATAAGAATGGATAAGATTCTTGTCCAGTATAAGGGCAACGAAGGCTTCGCCAGTGGCTTGGCGCAGCCAAGTTTTCTAATCTGCCTAGCCGATGTCTTTGCTAGAACAGCCCTTATTCAAACCGCGTAAACTTCTCTTCCGCCCGCGTCCGTGGGCGAGCTTCCGGCACGTCTTCCTGGTCGAAAAAGCCGAGGTGCAAAAAGCCGACGATCTTCTCGCCTGGCGCCACGCCCAGAAGCTGATGCGCTTTTGGGTCCCAGTTGTGCTGGTTGGTCTTCCAGACGACGCCGAGATTGCGCTCCCAGGCCAGGAGCTGGAAGTTTTGAATCAGCGCGCAAACGGCGCTGAAGTCTTCTTCCCACTGCTTTTGCCGCGGGTCTTCCGGCATGATGACGATCAGGTAAGCGGCTGGCTGGTTGTACATCTCGCGGCGCGCCGGGTGCGTTTCCGCCGGATAGACAGTAATCAGCTTCTCTACAAACGCTTCCTTTTTCTCGGACGGCACAAACAAAAAGCGCCATGGCTCACGCAAACCGTGGTTCGGTGCGTACACCGCATCATTCAGCAGTTCCAGTACGAGTTCTTCCGGCACGGCATCCGGTTTATAGCCCTTTTTAATCGAGCGGCGCTCGCGAATGACTTTGGCAATGGACATATGGTTCACCTTCTTTGGATGGACATCAGCATTTCGTGATAATGGTTATCAGTATCATATGTTAGCGCTTGCTTGGCGGAAAAGCAAGAAAAAGATGGCCGCACCTGCCCTTTGCACTAACAGCCAAATTTTCCTATCCATACACCTTCTCTAAAATATTACTACTTTTGCTTTTAAGGAAGAAACAACAAAAACCCTACGGAACCGGGGCTTTAATTTAAATGAATTTATTACCCATTAAAAGGTTCAGCATTTTCACCTTTCACGTTTAGCCAAATTACTTTATCCTCTAGTCCATACAAAATAACTGATTGTACGATGAAGTATGTCTGTGGCAATTTTTATGACTCACAGTACTTCTAAAATAGAGTATCCATTAAACCTTTAGAGAGGTGATTAAAAAAGCATTACAAGCTTTGATTAAAATTTATGAAATAATTGTTTTTATGAAAACAAATAGTAATAACATAAAAATAACAATTAATCCAATCTTTTCATTTTTACTTTTGTATTTTTTCTTAATGAATATATATACAAATAATAACAGAACTAAAATACTTAATACCACGGATACATTCAAATTAAATCCCTCCTCGATAATGACGAGTTTTAACTTAATTACAGCCGTAGAAACCATAAAGTCTCTTGAGAAAGTGCCGATAGTTTACAAGCGTAACTAGAGAAGGATAACTCCTTCTCTAGTTACTCCAAAGTTAATATTAGTAAGCATTTTCCAAGATCGAGTACGCATTAGCCATTGCTTCATGAGCAGTAGTACTTTGACTGTATATTTCGCGAGCAGTAATTGCAGCAGCACCACCAGCAGAAATTGTTCCGATTACTGTTTCTACAGTAAGAACAGCTACACCTAGTTCAGCAAGTAATGTTGAACCAAGTGTAATTAGAGATGATCTACAACTGCTAACAGTGTTTGCATATGCCTTAAAGTCGGAAACCTTATAATTTCCTTTTGTGTACCATGTAAGTTGTTTACCAATTCCTTTGTCAAGCCAGAAATCAGCATCGGGATACGATCGTAAAACATAATAGTCTTTATTTATTTCATTATAAGATGTAAGCCAAGATAGCCCGCCAGATTGCGCCTTTGAGCTTACTTTATTTATGAGCGGTTTACTCAATTCTTCTTTAGATAATTTTTTCCATTAATAAAATATTCACCATTAGGAGTTATTTTAATAGTATCGACACTCTTCTTTGTTTTGTTATTTTGATTATTACCACTGATAGTAACAGTTTTACTTAGAGTAACTATTTTAGTTCCATCAGAAAGTTCTTTAGTATTGCTAGAAACACTAGTTTTTATCTCCCCAACAGGAAACCCTGTATCAATGTCATAAATTTTCTGAGAAAAAGTGTGATTATTTGTTGCGGCAGAAGCTGCTATCACATTGTTATTTGGAAGTGAAATCACTCCTAAAGATAGCAGAGTGGCTAGAGCTGTTGTTAAGATTCTTTTTTTATTTGTAAATATCCACCTTTCATGTAAATAACTTCATTTACATGAGGTATAATATACCTAAAATAATTACTTGTCAACATTTTCCTTTTATTTTACAAATGAGAAATATTATTCAATTAAAACTAAGCCCCCCAGTAAAGGCAGACTTTACCTCAATTCAAAGAAATCCTGCAGTGAGTTGGCCGCGACATGAGCTTCCGCTTATACCTGCTTGTCCGAGCCATATATACTGCCCCCAAGTCATCGATTCCCTTTCATCAATTTGGTTATTAACAGACTTTTCAGCCCTCTGTAGATTAGCATCCTGGCGTCATTCGTTTCCGAGCCCGTCATTAATGTTAACCGAATGACCAGCAAGCTCCTGCCTGTTCTTGTATGGCGAAGTCATCGCATACAGTATTAGAGTCTAACAAAATACAACTTTGGTTTTAGATACGTTGAATCATTGCCTGTAATGACGAACTGCATTTTGCACAGAAATTAAGGCTTCGTTTATACATCTAATGCGTATCAACAAGCCGTAAAGTAAAAGGGCATTACCATGAGCATTTCCCGTAAAGGTACACCTGCTGATAATGCCTTGATCGAATCGTCTCATTCCACGCTAAAGTCTGAAACATTTTATCTCAAAGATATTCCTGTTACGAAGTCGGCCATCGTTGCACAGATTGTCCAAGACTACATTCATGACTATAACTCATTGGGCATTTTTTTATAGGAAAGGAAACAACACAACCAGTCACCGTTTCCATATCGGCAACTGGCTGCTTCATGACAAAGTGGCTACTGCTGCACACCAAGCTCCGCTGCCAAAACCAGAAACATCGCATGCGACCAAAGAAGCGGCACAGCTGGTTTGCCTTCCCTTTTGACCCACGACTCGTAATGTCCGGGCGACAGCAAATGCTCCTGCACCTGCTCCGGAAAGCCGCCCGGCTGGTGCTGGGAAGCGATCCACCCGAGCATTTTTTCTGCTTCCTCCCGCCTGCCTGTACGCACGTAGTACCAGCCCAACCAGGCGGTCAACAGCAGCCACTGTCCCCCGCCGTAATACGTATCGGCAGCGTACCGATGCACGCCATATCCCGCACGCAGCTCCGCCTCGATTGTTTGCACCGTCTTTTGCATGAGCGGATCATCCACCGCGACCACCCCGTACGGCAAAGCCAGCCAGAGCAGACTGGCATCCACCGCCTGATCGCCCACTGATTTGATAAATCGCCCGTCGGCTGTGCCATGCTCCCGTATGAACTGGCGAATCGTCTCGCCTAGCCGCGCCAGCTCGGAAGCACGGTTGGGCAAATAAGGCTCCATCGCTTTGATCCCGGCATAAATCGCGCCCAGCGTTACCGGGTGGATTCGCTCTCCGCCCTCTTCCCAGCAATCAAAGTTAGGGAGCTGCCAGCACGCTGTGACATAATCAATGGTCAGCTCAATCGAAGGCTTCAGTTGTTGGATCAAATCATGCTCCCCGCTCATCCGTACATGCTCCGCCAGCCCCCACAGCCATGTCCCGTAGCCATCGAGCTGAAAGTTGCCCCATTCGCCTGCCACTTCTTCTCCGTCTGCTGTAAAGCGCGTATGCAAAAAGCGGTCCTTGCCCGCATCTGCTCCTGTTTTCGCTGCTGCAATGGCCGCTCTTGCCTTTGCCTCATGCTTTCGGATCACAAAATCGCACCATCGGTAAAACTTGCGGGCGCTCTCATGCTCGCCGATCCGATTCATCGCGTATGCCGTAAACGTTCCATCCCGCAACCACGCATATTGATAGTGAGCAAAACCGGGCGAAGCGAGATACGCTCCGGTGCTCGCCTGGTGCTGCAAGATCAACTGGACACTTTCCCCGATCAGCGTCATGTTTATCCCTCCTTCTGGGACAAGCCGACTTCGTGCCAAACGCAGTTGCTCTTCGTCGTCTGGCTATGCTGTGATAGCATATGCGCCTGGCAACCATCCTGCCCCATTTTGCCCTGCCTAAAAGGAAAACCCGCCGGATGCCCATATCCAGCAGGTTTTTGTCTGTGTGCCTGTTCGTTTTATGACGGTACATCCGTATTTTCGGATTTCAGGTAATGTTGCAGTTCCTCATAAAAGGTCGGGTTGCAGGCCATCACGCTGCTTTTTTGGTCGTAGGGCAACGGTGTGCCCGTCATTGTCGTCACCCGGCCGCCTGCTTCTTCCACGATGATTCGCCCGGCCCCAAAATCCCACGCGTTGAGCGAAAGGCTCACGTACCCATCCAGTCTTCCGGCCGCAACGTACGCCATCTCCAGCGCGGCACTGCCCAGAAGACGCATTCCGCGCACTTTTCCGGCGAGCTTTTTCACGATCAAATCAATGCCCATCTGCTCGGCGCGCTTGTTCCAAAAAACGCTCGTGCACAACAGCGCTTCTTCCAGGCTGACTGCGCGGTCCAGACGAAGCGGGCGGTCGTTCAAATACGCTCCCTCGCCTTTTACGGCGTAAAACAGCTCGTCGCGCGAAGGATCGTAAACCACGCCGACAAGGCCCTCTCCCTTATGATAAACGGCAATGGAAACGGAAAAATTGATCTGCTGATGCACAAAGTTGGTCGTACCATCAATCGGGTCAATGACCCACAGCGTCTCGTACTTGGCAGGGTCTTCCGCAAAGGTGCGCTCTTCCCCCAAAATCCCGTGATCCGGAAACCGCTGCAAAATCATGTTGACGACATGCTTCTCCACTTCTTTATCTACGGCCGTGACAAGATCGGAGGCAGACGTCTTATATTCGACGGTAAAAGGCTCCTTCATTCGTTTCAGACTCAGCTCACCCGCTGAACGGGCGCATTGCAGAGCCAGCTCTTTTAGCGCCGCCAGAGTTGATGCTTGCACGCATATCGCCACCTAAAACTTGACTTTCTTTTTAGTGTACCATACTTTACCTGCGGTTACACCACACGCAAAGCAAGCGAATTGCCTGAATTGCCATCTGGAAAATACTGTAACGTTTTTGCCGAAAATTCGTCCCAGAAATAACACCGTCAAGAGGGATTTTCCGAGGAAACGAGTCATACTCCGGCTGCCCGTGCCTTTTCTCGTTTTGCTTTTTCTGGAAAAAACACCTGTCCAGGCAGAAACTGTGCAGCTTGCTACCGCCTACAGCGATATGGAACAGCCGATGCGGCGCAATAGCCTGGCTGCCCGAACGCGCCCTCTGCGCCTTGCTCCCCCGTGAAAAAGGGTGCCCGCCCGTCAGCTAATGACAGTCGAGGCACCCTTTGTTGTTGAGCGAACTAGCAGCAGCGCGTCACTCCGCCTTTTTCAAACCGTTCGCGCAGGGCGTACATGTAATACTCGCGCTCGGTCATCGGAAAAATGCCTGGAGCGCCGTGCGTTTCGTACCAATGCTGGAGGTAGCGATCGTAGTCCGGCATGCCGAAAACCGTTTTGATCGCCGAGCTGACCCGCCGCAGCGCCTTACGCATCTCTCTCAGCTTTCGTTTCATGCGACATGGTGTCCTTTTCCGTCAATCACAGGCCCTTTGGACTGGATGTACGGCGACTCGTACAGCGGATACTGCTTGCCGCGCAGGATGTTGATCCACACGCGCGCCCCGTCGAGGATAATGCCGATCGTGATGACCATGAAGATCGCGCACACCGCTGCGTCAATCTGGTCGTTCAGAATCATTTTTTGCGCGGCCTCAATCGTTTTTACGCCGTTCGGCAGCGTTCCGGCATCCAGTGCCTTTTGGAATGCTTCCGCATGGGCGAGGAAGCCGATTTTCGGATCAGCATGGAACAGCTTTTGCCAGCCTGCTGTCAGCGTAGCCGTTGTCAGCCAAGCCATCGGAACGAGCGTGACCCACGAATAGGCCGCCTTGCCCATTTTGAAAATCAAGGTCGTGCCGACCGTAAAGGCAATCGCAGCAAGCATCTGGTTGGCGATTCCGAACAGCGGCCACAAGGTGTAGATGCCGCCGAGCGGGTCCATCACGCCTTGCAGCAGGAAGTAGCCCCACCCGAACGTGATGATCGCCGAGCCGATCAGGTTCCCTGGCAGCCAGTTGACCTGCTTCATTTTCGGGATGACGTTGCCGAGCATGTCTTGCACCATGAAGCGCCCTACGCGGGTTCCCGCATCAATCGTGGTCAAGATGAAAACAGCTTCAAACAAAATCGCGAAGTGGTACCAGAACGCCATCAGCGCTTTTCCGCCCAAAATGCCGGAGAAGATCGTCGCCATCCCGATCGCCAGCGACGGAGCGCCGCCTGTCCGGGAGAGAACGGTCTTTTCCTGGATGTCGTTGGCGAGCGTCGTCAACTGGTCAGGCGTGACGGTAAAGCCCCAGCCGGTAATGGTCGAAGCGGCTGCCGCAGCGTCCACGCCGATAACGGCCGCCGGAGAGTTGATCGCAAAGTAAACGCCAGGCGTCAGAACACACGCTGCAATCATCGCCATGATCGCCACGCCGGACTCCATCAGCATCCCGCCGTAGCCGATCAGCGGCGCATGCGATTCTTTGGCGATCATCTTCGGCGTCGTACCGGACGAGACGAGCGCGTGGAAACCGGATACCGCCCCGCAGGCAATCGTAATGAACAAGAACGGGAACAAGTTGCCCGCAAACACAGGACCCGTCCCATCAATGAACTTGGTCAGAGCAGGCATGTGCAGCGGTGGCAGCGTCAGCACGATTCCTACGGCCAGCACGGCAATCGTTCCGACCTTCAAAAACGAACTGAGGTAATCGCGCGGCGCCAAAAGCAGCCAGACAGGCAAAACCGAAGCGATAAAGCCGTAAATGATAATCATCCACGCGAGTTGCACCTTGCTGAACGTAAAAGCAGGGCCCCACGTTGGCGAAGCCGCGACAAGCTGTCCCAGCCAGAGGGAGAAGAACAAGAGCGCCAGACCGATCAGCGAGCCTTCCATTACCCGGCCTGGGCGAATGTAGCGCATGTACAGCCCCATCAACACAGCGATCGGCAGCGTCATGAAAATCGTAAAGGTAGCCCACGGAGACTCCGCGAGAGCGTTTACAACGACCATCGCCAAAACAGCAATCAAAATGACCATAATCGCAATGATTCCGACCAAGGCGAGCACGCCGCCAACCGGACCGATCTCTTCTTTGGCGATCTGTCCCAGCGTTTTCCCGTTGCGGCGCATGGAGCCGAACAAAATGACGAAATCCTGCACCGCTCCGCCGATCACGACCCCGACGATAATCCAGATCGTCCCCGGCAAATACCCCATCTGGGCCGCCAAGGTCGGGCCTACCAGCGGCCCCGCTCCGGCAATCGCGGCGAAGTGATGCCCGAACAAAATCCATTTGTTCGTCGGTACAAAGTCTTTTCCGTCGTTGTTTACTTCTGCAGGTGTGGCCCGATTGTCATCAAGCCCCATAATTTTTCTGGCAATAAAACGGCTGTAAAAACGGTAAGCAACGGCATAAGTGCAAAATGCAGCAGTCAGCAACCAGAACGAGTTGACTGACTCTCCGCGACTGAGTGCGATGATCCCAAAGCCAACCGCACCCAAAGCGGCAATCCCGCCCCAAATCAGGAGGGAGAGAAGCCATTTTTTCATTCGATCCGCCTCCTTTTCTCTTTCTTTTAATAATTAAAAATTCAGGCAATTCATCTTACCACAAGGTATCACGAAGGAGGGCATGGCCTAAACAAAAAATGGCTGAACGGTACAAAAACAAGCACGAGATGCAACATAACTGCTTGAGTGAAAACGCATACAATTACGGAAACCTTTCTCCCTCTGATTCGTAATAAAGGTAGGAAAGAGATTTAGCCGGATCGAGACGTTGATCGGGCTATTCGCGTTGGCTATATCGGGACTAATTTTCTACAAAATCCTTATTTAAAAAGAACAATTATCCAATTATCGCGGAATTTTGTTGAATTTTTTACAATTTTTGCTAAAATCAACAGTAAATATATTGCAATAGAGGTAGTAAAATGGTTATTAACAAAAAAACGATAACTATTTTGGCTACTGCATTTACAACTGTCACAATACTTGCAGTTCCAGTTTATGCAGCTTGGTCAAGTGTCACTGCAGATGCACTAGTTAGCTTTTCAAACTTCTCCAATTACTACAAAGTTAATATAACCTCAAAGATAACCGCTTCTGGTTCAAGAGCCAGTGATGAAGCCATTTATCATCAAATGTGGGTAACGTTAGATGGAGGAAGTTACCTCACTGATGATGCATATGAAGCAAAAAGTCCTTCTGAACTAAAATGGACAAGTGGTAAAGAAGGAGATCCAGCTACTTGGGGAGTAAGCAATGCTGGTGAAATATTCATAGGTGGGGCTCCTAGTGGCATCAAAGATAGAGACAGCCACTCTAAAACCCATCCTGGAATGTAAATTTAAGGAGGAATCTTGAAATGAAAAAAGTAATGGTTACCCTTGCTGTAACAATGTGTGCCGCTTCACTCTTTTATGGATACACAAACATTTACGCAAAAGACTCGTTAAAAATAGAGCAGGAATATGAAATTTATGCCAAAAATGAAGTACAAAAAAAATTATCAGAAACATATGATGATGCAATTAAAACATTTAAAATCAACCAATCCGACTACACATACTACAGCCTTCATGAAACAGACTATGGATTAGGAAAAGATGAATCCACTACACTTTTTATGATAATATTTAATGACGTCTTAAAGAAACAAAAACAGGGAGACTTTGAGCCGGGGCTATTCCTGAAAAAAGACTTGTCTGAGGCTATTGTTCTTTATAAATCACTAGACAGTGGAACTAACCACCTTTACGTGTATAAACGAGATAAGGATCAATGGACACTGGTAAAAGAGGACAACCAAAAGGGCAAGAAAGCTGAAAAAGTACAGTATAAGAGTCTTAAGGAATTTGAAGCGGATACAACATCTAAATAGGTCCCGATAATGTGCATTATGTAACAATATAGATATAATAAAGCCCCGAGTCAATCGGGGCTTTGTTATTGTCCAGATGTTTTTGTTCTGTTGAAGAATTGCGGCTAACTCATTGTATTTTTCAATAAGCGAGAAAAATTCATGCGGTTCACAATCAACGCTGTTCAGATAATTATTTGCATCGTTATCGGACCATTCTGTGTCATCCTCGTCCTGGGGTTCAATTGTTTTCGTTGAGAAAACGAGAAAACTCTAGTCAAGGAATGCTCTGTCCAGATCAGCAATAGCAGCCTTAAGGATTCTTTGGCAAAGTGTATAATCTTCGATCTTTACGGCCTCCTCAATAGACTACAGTATTAAACCAAAGTTTCCACAAGAATGATGAACCTGAAGGGAGATTCGCGACGCTATGAAATACAGCCAAAAAGAAATCGAAATGATCGAGAGAACGGTCAAAAGCATCAAAGTTTTTTCCATCTGCACTGTGTTCGTGGTGATTGGTCTGTTCGCCTTGAAATACTTTATCGGGTAGCGTGATTGCTTTTCAACTGCCTCTCTTCCATTTTTGCGAAGAGAGGCAGTTGCGGACCACCACTCCTGTAACCGCTCCCAAAGCCAAAAGCCCGTCAACCAGCACGTATCCTAGTGCGGGAGACGGGTTTTTGGCATCGGCAAAAAGCTTCCGGCTGGGACTGTGGCAACGCATGCTCGGCGCAAACGGGAAAATATCCGCCCCGGCTAAAAGCCCAGCCGCTTTTTCAACTCCTTCACCACGTTGCGGCTGACGGGCACCTCTGTCTTGCGGCTGTCCTGCATGACCAGGTGAATCGAGCCTTTGAACCACGGAACCAGCTCAGCCGTTTTTGCCAAATTGACGATAAACGCCCGGTGCGTCCGGAAAAACTGCTGGCGCGACAGGCGGCTCTCCAGCTCCTGCAGCGTAAAGCTGGTGGCGTACTGCTCGCAGTCGGTGTAAATGCTTGCGTAACGTCCTTCCAAGGTGGCGAAGACGATTTCGTTCGGGTCGATCAGTATGATTTTTCCGTTTTTTTCCACAGGTACACGCCGCGGCTGCTGATCGGCCAGGACGGTTTGCAGCAGGCTTTGCAGTTGTTCCTCGGAAAAGCGCGCTGGCTCGGCCCGCGTTTTTTGCGCGTGCAGCATCTTACGGACGCGATTCATCGTCTTTTCCAGCCGCGTCTCGCTAAACGGCTTGACGATGTAATCGACCGCTTCTGTTTCAAAAGCGCGAACCGCATGGATTTCATAGGCGCTCGCGAAAATGATGACCGGCGGACGCACTATCGACTCCAGAAGCTCCTGACCCACGTCGACGCCATCCCGATCTTGCAGGTGGATGTCCAGGAAGACCGCATCCGGCTCCAACTGCATGACGGCTTCGATCGCCTCTTCCCCGCTGGCCGCTTCCCCGATTACCGACACATCGGGAAACTGCGCAAGCAAATAGCGCAGTTCCTCCCGCGCCGGTGCCTCGTCATCCACGATGAACACTTTTAGCACTGCTACTCACTCCTATTGGCAATTGTATCGTACACGTCGTCCCTTTCCCCGCGCTGCTTTCGATGACGATTCCATAAGGCTCGCCGTAGATCGAGGCGAGCCTGTTTTTCACGTTGGACAGGCCGATTCCCGACAGACGGCGCCGATCGCTTTTTTGCGTCTGGGCGAGCAAAAACGGGTCTGTGTCCATCCCGACTCCATCGTCCGCCACGGTCAGTTCGAGCGTATCGTGCTGGACTCTTCTCGCCCGAATCTTGACCGTGCCTCCCGCGCGCTTAGGGAGCAGCCCGTGCTTGACCGCGTTTTCCACAAGCGGCTGAAGAATCAGACCAGGTACCGTGTACCGTTCCACCCCGGCCTCAATGTCGTATTCCACGTGCAGCTTTTCACCAAAGCGCGCCCGTTCGATCGCCAAATACGCCTCGATGTGCTCCAGCTCTCCGGCCAGGCTGACATAGCCGCTGGAGTCGTGTAAGTTGCGGCGAAAATACTCGCCGAGATGAATCAGCAGCTCGCGCGCCTGCTCCGGCCGGAAGCGGATGAAAGACACAATCGTATTGAGCGCATTGAACAAAAAATGCGGGTTGATCTGCGCGTGCAGCGCTTTGATCTCCGCGTCCGCGAGCAGCCGCGACTGCTTTTCCAGCTCGGCCAGCTCCAGTTGGGTAGAAATCAGGTTGCCCAAGCCGCGCACCAGCTCCAGATCGACCGCCGAGAGCATGCGCGAGCGATCCTGGTACAGTTTGAGCACGCCCGCGACCTCCCGCCTGCGCATCAGCGGGACGATAATCGCATAGCGCAAGGAGCAGCTCGTCTCCATGCAACCGATCTCCTCTTTTGTCCGGGCGATCATCAGCTTTTTGCTTTCCAGCACTTCCTTGGTCGCCTTGGTAGAGATGCCTTCTCCCACCACGTGGTGCGACGAGCCTGCGCCGACATGGGCAAGCACGCAGCGCGTATCGGTAATCGCGACGGCGGCTACCCGCGTCGTGCGCAAAATTTCCTCCGCCACCTTTTTCGCCGATTCATAGGTCAAGCCTTCGCGCAAATAGGACAGCGTTTTATCCGCGACCTGCATAGTCCGCTGCGCCTGGAGTGCGCCGATCCGGTCTTCTTCTTTTTTCACCAGGTCAATAATGATAATCAGGATGGCGATGCCGAGCGAGTTGACGACAGACATCGGGATGCTGATCGATTGCACGAGTGCAAGCGCGTCCTCGTACGGCCGGGCCACGAGCAAAATAATCCCCATCTGCATCCATTCCGCCAAAAAGCCTACGACCAGCGCGGTAGTCCAGCCGATCTCCTGATTGCGGTTGCGGCGAAACTGGTAAATCAGTCCGGCCATGACCCCTTCGCTGATCGTGGAGATCGTGCAGGCCAGGTCGGTGAAGCCGCCAAGCGAATAGCGGTGTATGCCAGCGACAAGGCCCGTCATCAGCCCGACCCATGGGCCTGCGAGCAATCCGGCTACTACCGTGCCGATGACGCGGGAATTGGCGATCGCGTCCTGGTACCAGATGCCGTTGTACGTCCCGAGAATCGAAATCGCGGAAAAGATGAACACCATCACGGCCTTTTCCCGCCAGGTCGCCTGCTGGTTCAAGATGCTGCGGAAAGCCCGCACCCGCGTAAACAGCAAAGCGGTTACGATCAAAACAGCCGTCCGCTCCGCCAGTGGTATCATCAAAGACATGTTCATCGGCTCACCCTCTTCGCACACTTCCAGGCCCGCTCGAAAATCCGGCAAGCGGCTGCCCTTTGCTCCATTATCTCCAGCGGGCGAAGAAGCGGTCAAGCGAATTGTCAGAGTAAGCAGAACAGAAAAACTTGTCTGAGGGTACACTCAAGCCCCCCTGTAGCGAAAAGCAACCGTCCCAAAAGCCGAGCATCGCGGGCGCAAACGCACAGATTTTCCGGCGGCATGCACGCTTGCTTCTGCTTGTTCGCCCTCCCGCACGCAAAAAAGCCGCCTGTTGCACGTTCGGCGCACAACAGACGGCTTTTCCAGTTTCCAGATGATGCGTGTAAACGAAGCGTTACAGGTTGCCGCGGCGCTCCTGCTCGCGCTCCAGCGCCTCGAACAGCGCCTTGAAGTTGCCGTTGCCGAAGCCGCGTGCCCCTTTGCGCTGGATGATTTCGATAAACAGCGTCGGACGGTCCACAATCGGCTTGCTGAACAGTTGCAGCAGGTAGCCTTCATCGTCGCGGTCGACCAGCACGCCCAACTTTTTCAGCGCTTCGATATCCTCGTCGATTTCGCCTACGCGCTCCTTCAAGTCTTCGTAGTACGTGTCCGGCACGGTGAGGAAGTCTACGCCGTTTTCACGCAGCTTCGAGACGGTTTCGATGATGTCGTTGGTCAAGATCGCGATGTGCTGCACGCCTGGACCTTTGTAAAACTCCAGAAACTCCTGGATTTGCGACTTGCGGCGGCCTTCCGCCGGCTCGTTGATCGGGAACTTGATGCGGCCTGTACCGTTTTGCATCACTTTGGACATGAGCGCCGAATACTCGGTGGAAATGTCGTCCTCGCTGAAGTTTTGCACCGCCGTGAAGCCCATGACCCGCTGGTAATAACCTACCCATTCGTCCATGACTTCCACGTTTCCGACGACGTGGTCGATTCCGATCAGTCCGGTGCTCTCGGCTTTTACCGAAGACTCGAAGGCGGTATAGCCGGGCAGGAACGGGCCGTTGTAGTTTTTCCGTTCGATGAAGGAATGAATGTTTTCGCCGTATGTGCCGATTACCGCTTTTTTCACGGTACCAAATTCGTCCGTGTATTCGGTCGGCTCCATGATCGGAATCGCGCCGCGGGATACAGCCTCGCGGTACGCTTGCTCACAGTCGTCCACGCGCAGGGCGACGTCTTTCACTCCATCGCCGTGCTTTTTCACAAATTCGGCGATAGGGTGGTCAGGCGTCAGAGCGCCGCTGATGACAAAAGTCATGTGCTTTTGCTTCAACACGTAGGACACTTTTTCGCGCGAGCCTGTTTCCAGCCCGGCATACGCGACTGGCTCAAAGCCGAACGCCTTGGTGAAGTAATGCATCGCCTGCTTGGCGTTTCCTACGTAAAACTCCAGATAGTCCCAGTCCTGAATCGGAAAAAAATCGGTGTTGCTCATTTGCCTACCCCTCCGCTTTCCTTCTTTTTCAATTATTATTACTTTTTGGTTTATTGGGATTATTTTGTCGTTATTTTGAGATTACATTGGAAGCGCTTCCTCGCGCAAGAACACGGAATAACGCGAAAACGCTCAAACGCTTTCACCGATTAAAGTACGCATTCGAGCGCCCGCTTGGTACAATAAAGGCAGCGCAAATCCGAGCAGGAGGTGGGAAGGTTGTCAAGTCAATGGAGTCAAGAAGCAGCCAGGCAGTGGGATTCGTTTGCCGCCGACTGGCACAAACGCAGTGAGCAGATGTGGGAAAAAGGCAGCCGCAGCACGATCCTCCCGTTTTTCATGCGGCACGTCGCCCCCGGACGGGGACCGATTCTGGACGCTGGCTGCGGGGATGGCTATGCAAGCTGCAAGCTGGCCGGGCACGGCTATACAGTGGAGGGGGTCGACATTGCCGGGGAAATGATTCGTCTCGCCGAGGAACGGAAAAAGCATTTCCCGGAAAATGTTCAGTTTCAGACAGCAGATATCAGCAAGCTGCCGTTTGCAGATGGTACGTTTGCAGGTGTGATGTCCATTAACGTGGTGGAATTTACGCCCGCCCCCTTGAAAGCTTTGCTGGAGCTGCGCCGCGTACTCGCGCCGGGAGGCATTCTCGTCCTCGGCATTTTGGGTCCGACAGCAGGACCTCGCGCCCACAGCTATCGGCGGCTGTACGAGGAAAACACGATTCAAAACACGATGATGCCTTGGGAGGCGAAGCAGCTTGCCGCAGAAAACGGCTTCGCGCTGCTCGCGGAGGAGCCGGTGTACAAGGAAGGCATCACACCGGATATCGCGGGGCGCTTGAGCCTGGAGCTGCGGGAGGCGGTCAGCTTTTTGACCTTGTTCGCCCTGCAAAAGCCAAAGCAAAGCGACTGATCCCCTCCACGTATCAGTGTACCATCCAAGCCAATATGCTTGGGCTTTTTTCACTGTCTACTCAAAGGGGATAATATCAGACCGAGCGATCCAGCAGCCTTTTCTTTTTATCTGTAAGCGACGTTGTTTTTTTGCATCCAGGCCAGCTTGCTCGCTGTAAGCCGGGCAATCGTCGGCTCCTCTGTTCCGTGGAGCAGACGGTACAGCCGCTGGGTTTCGACCAGATCGTTGTAGGTCAGGTACGGGTAGTCCGCTCTCCCGAATGTGCCGTCGGGAAAATAGGCGTAGTGCAAATCGCCGTTTGCCAACAGCCAGCGGGTGCCCAGATTGACAACTCCCGCGAGCATCAGGTCTGCCAGGTCTTTGTCGGTCGGATCGCCAAATTGCAGGTAGCTGCTGTACAGAAAATTGATTTCAGCCAACTGGTGGTTGAGCGAGACATGCGTCTGGGCGGCGGGATTTTTCGCAGAAGCGTAATCGGCAACGAGCCAGCCCGACTGAATCCCATTCACGACATAATGGTTGCTCGCCGCATGCCTTTGAAAATACGTCCCGTATTTTTGCGCCGCCTGGCAAAACGACTCTTCCGCGTACTGGACGCATCCGCGCAGCATCAAGTCCGCTGCTCCCGTGTTAAAGCGCGTATCGTAAAAGCCGTCCGGAATCCCGTAGTCCTCGCTCAGCCACAGCGAACGGGGAAGCGTCTTCCAGTACCCCTCCGGCTCCTGCTGGAGCAAGCTTGTTTTCAACATCACATATCCCATGTTGCGCGCTGCCCTGCTGCCTCCCGTGTACAAAAAGGAGCGCAAGACGTAATTTTCGGGAATCCGCCAATAGGCGTTCGCGGAAGTAGGCTCGTAGGTCGAAGGACTTTTGTAGTAGTAGCCGTCATACAGCCACTTTGCGTTTTGCGTGACATCGAGCGCAAGCCAGATTTGGTCAATCGCTTGCTCGCCCCACGGCACGAGCGGTTCCCTCGATTCCAGCGCCCACATCTCGCTCATATAGCCCGCCTTGATCGGCAGCCTGATTTCCAGCACGACGCCGTTTGCGCTTTGTTTGACCTGGATCGGCAGCGCCAGCTCGGGATGCTCTTCAATCGTGCCTCGGCCCTTGTCGACGTAGACGATCGGCATGCCGAGCCAAATGTATCGTCCCTCTGTTTCGACGAACCCGGCAGCAAGCGGGAGCATCTTGACCTGATCCAGCGTCACGGCTTGCCAAAATGGCTGCTTCGATTCGTTGTACGCCCTGTAGCGGAACATCATGTTTTGGCTGTTGCCCTGAATCGGTACGGTGATAACGTATGGCTTCGCATTTTTCTTGCCGCTAATTTGCTGGCTCCAGTACACATCTCCGTCGCCAAACACAAACTCTCGCTTTTTGTGCGTGGCGCCGTTTGGCTTGCTGGTCGTTTCTTTTTCGGCGGGCTTTTGCCAGAGCGGCACAGTAGCGGAAGCTGAGACAGAAGCCGGGCCGGGAATAAAGGTGCATACGGCGATGGCCGTCATCAAAAGGAGCAAAACGCTGATTTTTCTGACCATGTCATCCCCCTGTCCTGAAGAAAAATTCCTCCATTTCACTTGTTTGAATACAGTAAACTTTTGATTCATCACCATAACCCGTGCTAGACATTGAAAAAACGTAGATGTTCCTCTATCGTGAAAGTTGTCCTGACCATC